>JAJBTS010000134.1 GCA_020860885.1 Bacteroidales bacterium | reverse complement strand
GATTATCTGTGTAGGTATGAACTACACTGCTCACAATAAAGAAATACAAAATACGTTAATACCAAAGGAGCCTGTGATTTTCATGAAATCTGATGCTTCCTTGTTGAAAGACGGTAAACCCTTTTATATTCCGGATTTTTCGTCAGAAATGCAGTATGAGGCAGAAGTGGTTGTTAAGATAAACCGTTTAGGGAAGAATATCGCCCGGAGGTTTGCTTATCGTTATTACGAGGAAGTTACTATCGGAATTGATATGACAGCCAGGGATCTTCAACGGAAATTGAGGGAATCGGGCCTGCCGTGGGAACTTTCAAAATCGTTTGATAATTCTGCGGTTATTGGAGAATTTGTTAAGTTGAATAATTTAATGAGTGATATTGATCATTTAAAATTTCATTTGGATATTGATGGAAAAACAGTACAATCAGGAGATACATCTTGCATGCTTTTCAAAATTGATCAGATTATAGAGTATGTCAGTCAGTTTGTAACATTAAAAATTGGAGATTTAATATTTACAGGAACCCCTTCCGGAATCGGAAACATTACTATTAATAATCATCTGCAAGGATTTCTTGAACAAAAAAAACTACTTGATTTTTATATAAAATGAAAAGAAATAATTATATCATAATGAGTTTAGTAATGCTTTTATGTATTACGATAACTCAATCTGTTAATGCTCAGAGTTCTAAATCCCGGTATGCTTCTCAATCTGTCCTTCACAAAGGTAAATGGGTGAAGATACGTGTGAAAGATAATGGTATTTATAAGCTGAGCTACGATGATATTAAAAAAATGGGATTTGAAGATCCTTCAAAGGTGAAAATATATGGTTACGGAGGATGGAAGTTAGAAGAATTATTTACTAAACCTTATATAGATGATTTACCCGAAGTGCCGGTTTGGAAAAGTTCTCAGTCCGGATTCAAATCCGGAGATTATTTATTGTTTTATGCCCGCGGAGTAATTAAATGGAACTATCAAACGGTATCGAACAAAAATATATTTGCTCATGAAAATAATCCTTACGATACTTATGGGTATTATTTTCTAGGTGAAAGTAATAATGGCGCTAAGGTTATGGAAGAAGAACCCATGTATTCAGGAACAACCGAAGAGGTTACTGTTTTTGATGATTACCTGGTACATGAAAGAGATTCAATTGCATTATTAAATTCAGGAAGAGAATTGTTTGGAGAAAGTTTCACCAGTAACAGATCCCGTAATTTTGATTTTAATATTCCTGGCATAACCGCAGATCCGGGTTTTGCCTATCTGTCTTTTGCAGGAGCTCCCGGTAAAAAAGAAACCGCTAGTTTATCTATTGATGGAAATAAGATTGTAACAGCAGATATTTCAAAACCGGATAGTTATTATAAAAAAGCACATCTCGGCGAAGCCATCGGGAACTGGAATGGTACTAAAAAAGAAAATTTTAGAATAAATATTTCTTATACAGCTACCAGCGGCGTAGCTTATCTTAATTTTATTGCTCTCAATTTTAAACGTAAACTGCAGTTCTATAATCAACCATATACCTTTTTTAGACATACCAGTAGTAGAACATCTTCATTAAGGTATGTAATTGGAAATGCATCAGCCAATTGCATGATATGGGATGTTTCGGATCCGCTGAATGTGAAGCAGATGAAGACTACTCTTCAGGGAAGCCAGATGATTTTTGCTGCAGCATCCGGTAAGGGTAGTATAACGGAATATGTAATGGTTGACCCTTCTAAATCATTTCAGGTTCCTGTATTTGTTGAAACAGTAGAGAATCGGGATCTGCACGGCAGTGCGCAGGTAGATATGGTTATCATAGCTCCAAAGGCTTATTTTACCTATGCCGAACAATTAGCAGCCAAACACAGGGAAAAACAGAAACTGGAGGTGCTTGTCGTGGAGCCTTCATGGATTTTTAATGAATTTTCGTCTGGCACCCGCGATGCAACAGCTTACAGGAGATTTATGAAAATGTTTTATGATCGGGCCCGTCTCGAGGGAAAAACTCCTGCACCTAAATATTTATTACTTTATGGAGACGGATTTTTTGATAACCGTCATCTGACAGCTGAAGGAAAGAATAGGAATTCGGACAATTATTTACTTACCTATCAATTTAAGAATTCCTTAGATGAACGGGTTTCATACGGAACAGATGATTATTTTGGATTTTTGGATGATAACGAAGGTGGTTCTCTGGGAGTAGATAAATTAGACTTGGGAATCGGCCGTTTGCCTGTCAGTTCAGAAGTACAGGCTAAAAATGCCATGGAAAAGATAATCAACTATATGGATAATGGTAATTATGGAAAATGGAGGAATTCCGTGATTTTTACAGCCGATGATACAGGGGATGATTCCTTTTGCCTGCATGCGGGTCAAGCGAATGATCTGGCCAAGTATGTTGAATCAAATCGCCCCGAATATATAATATCAAAATCTTATATGGATGCTTTCCAACGGGTGGATTTGAATGGAAAGACAACCTATCCTGATGCGAAAAACAAATTATTTAATACTTTGAAAGAAGGTTGTTTACTATTTAATTATACAGGGCATGGAAGTCCCACGGGTTTATCAGGCGAAGATATGATGAATGTAACGGATATTCGCCAGATGGGTTTTGAAAATCTTCCCTTATGGATAACTGCTACTTGTGATTTTGGATGGTTTGACGGTACCGCTACTTCTGCGGGAGAAGAGGTCTTCCTGAATAAAAAAAGTGGAGGAATTGCTTTATATACAACAACCAGGGTAGTATATGCATCTAACAATTTTACATTAAATACAGAAATAATAAAGAGCCTATTTCCTTCAAGGGGAAATAAATATCCAACTTTGGGGGATGCTTTCAAAGAAGCAAAAAGTAAAATAGATGATTTGAATAAACTTAATTTTATTCTGTTAGGTGACCCGGCCCTGGTATTGAATTATCCTCAGGAACAAAAGGTTGTTTTAGAGAGTATTTCGGTGAATGGTGAACAGGTTGATATGACTCAGAAATTAAATTTCAGAGCTCTGGATGAAGTTTTACTTCAAGGTTCGGTTGTAGATTCTAATGGAAAGCCTATGAATGACTTTAATGGAAATCTGTATGTTACGGCATTTGATGGTAAACAGACTATAAAAGTTTTAGAAGAACCGGAAAATGAAGATTCCAGAATATGGTCGTTTGAAGATTATCAGAATAAAATATATGTAGGAAATAATGAGGTGAAAGAGGGTGGTTTTGCATTTTCATTTAAAGTTCCTTTAGACATATCCTATAATTCCAGCAATAAAGGGAAAATGAATTTTTATGCATGGGATGCACAAACGGGAACGGATGCTATAGGTACTTTCCTTGATTATACTTTGTCTGGAAGCAACGGAGGCTCGGGTCAGGGTGAAGGGCCCGAAATACGTGAGATATATTTGAATTCGAAAGAATTTCAAAATGGAGGTACGGTTCATGAGACTCCTTATTTCTACGCAGAAGTATACGATGAAGACGGCATCAATATGGCTGGAACGGGAGTCGGACATGATATTACTATCAGTATAGATCAGAATCCTGCATGGACGTACAATCTAAATAGTTATTATCAGTCTATAAATTCTTCTCAGGGATCTGTTGGCTTTGCTATTCCTGAATTGCCGGCAGGAGAACATCAGCTTGTATTTAGAATATGGGATATACTTAATAACTCATCTACAGATACACTGGCATTCAAAGTTGTAATGGGATCGAAGCCCGCAATATATGATATAAGAGCGCTTCCAAACCCGGCAAGTTTATCTGCGGAATTTGTAATAGAGCATGACCGGCCCGAAACTTCGCTGGAAGTTGAAGTGAGAGTTTTTGACCTCACAGGAAGGACTGTATGGACTCATCAGGCTACAGGTCCGAGCGCTGACCGGATAGATTGGGACCTTGTAAATAATTTAGGACAAAGAGTGCAGGCCGGAGTTTATTTGTATCAGGCAGTTATCAGTGCGAATGGAGGAAAAGAAGCAACAAAATCGAAAAAAATAATTGTATTGAAACAATAAAATAGCGATTATATCAGTTTATTAAGAACAAAAACACAGAAAAGAAAGCATGAGCAAAAACAGATTTTTTTTATTGATATCGCTATTATGTATAGCCGGATCATATATGCAAGCTGCGGATGACATTAAAGATGATAATTTTAACCCGTTAAGAACAGGAGTTCCTTCGTTGTCTATTGCTCCGGACGCAAGAGGTGGAGCGATGGGGGATATCGGTGCTGCAACTGAACCGGATGTAGTGTCTCAGTTCTGGAATCCGGCAAAATATGCTTTTGCTTATAGTAAAGCAGGGGTGAGCTTAACTTATACTCCTTGGCTAGCCAAGTTGGTCGATGATATTGATTTGGTATATTTAGCAGGCTTTTACAAGTTAGGAAATAACGATCGTCATGCTATTGGAGCTTCTTTGCGCTATTTCTCTTTAGGTAGGGTTCTTTTGACTGATAGTGAAGGACTCCCCCTGAATGAAACCAGCCCCTATGAAATGGCTGTGGATGTTAGTTATTCACTGAAAGCAACAGAAACTTTTTCTTTGGCAGGAGCTTTCCGATTTATATATTCAGATTTAGGTGGTGGCGTTGGAGAAGAGATATCTGCAGGTACAGCTGTGGCGGCAGATATTGCCGGTTATTACAATAATTATGTAATGATGGGTAATAATGAATGTTTATTAGGACTGGGATTTAATATTTCCAATATAGGTAATAAAATATCTTACGATGGAGGTAACAATTATTCTTTTTTACCTACCAATTTACGTATTGGAGGCTCTTTGTTATTTCCTCTGGATGATTATAATACTTTGTCTATTAATGCAGATGCAAATAAACTATTAGTTCCTACTCCGCCTATAGAATATGGTGAAGATGCGGATGCGTGGGCAGAATATACTTCTCAGTCTCCGATAACAGGTATTTTTAAATCTTTTGCTGATGCGCCGGGCGGCTTTAAAGAAGAATTGGAAGAAATTACCTGGTCATTAGGTGCTGAATATGCCTATGATAATCAATTCTTTGTTCGTGGCGGTTATTTCCACGAAAGTAGGAATAAAGGAAACAGACAGTTCTTTTCTTTGGGTGCCGGTTTCAAGTTAACCGCTTTCCAGTTGGACGTTGCTTATCTTATTTCAACAGTACCTTCCAATCCATTAGATCAGACTTTACGCTTTTCTTTAAGTTTCGATATGGATGGGTTAGCAAGTCTGATGCGGTAAAATGGAAAAGATACGTATAGGTTTCGGATACGATGTTCACCAGTTTGCGGAAAACCGTGACTTGTGGCTGGGAGGTATTCAGGTGAAACATAACAAAGGATTAAAAGGACATTCAGACGCGGATGTCCTTATCCATGCGCTGTGTGATGCATTGTTAGGTGCAGCAAATCTTCGGGATATTGGTTTTCATTTTCCCGATACAGCTGATGAATATAAAAATATTGATAGTAAAATACTTCTGAAGAAAACCATGGAGTTACTCCGCGATGCTAATTATTCGTTTGGTAATGCGGATATTACTGTTTGTGCGGAAAATCCTAAAATTAATCCTTATATTCCTGCAATGCGTGAGTGCTTATCCAATGTAATGAATGTGGAAGAAACTGATATTTCTATAAAAGCGACTACTTCAGAAAGAATGGGCTTTGTGGGCCGGGAGGAAGGGATCGCTGTCTATGCCACAACACTAATTTTCCAATCATAATATCTCTTTATTATATTTATTTCATACCTTTGTTATCTAAACGCAGATATTATGAGGTGCAATATTTTTATTTATTTATTTATTATCCTTTTCTCTTTTCCTGTTGTTGGTCAAAAAAGTGAAATGTTTCGTGTGATTTTGAAAGATAAAGGAAATACTCCTTTCTCCATTGACAAACCTCACGAATTTCTTTCCGAGAAAGCTATTCAAAGGAGAACGAGTCAGGGTTTCGCAGTAGATGACTCTGATTTGCCCATTGATCCGGAATATTTTACGCAGCTGGAAAACTTGGGAGCGCAAGTACGGACTTGCAGTAAATGGACAAAAACAATTGTAGTAAATATTAATAATCCGGATATCAAATATTCTATCGAACAGTTACCCTTTGTCGAAAGTATGACCAAAGTTTGGGAAGGGGATTTGTCCTTATGGCAGAATGAAAATGTTCCGGAAATAGATTTCTTGGAAAAGAAAGATTCTTTATCTGATAATAGTATTGTATTTGATAATTCACCCGTGTCCGTAGATGATTATGGTTTTGCTCTTACACAAATCCGGCTTAATAATGGTTTGCCTTTACATGATTTGGGATATACAGGAAAAGGTAAGACTATCGCGGTGATTGATGGCGGATTTGAGAATGTAGACGGTTTATCTGATTATTTTGACTTGAGCCACATTTTGGGTGTCAAAAACTTTTCTCATAATCAGGGGCATCCTTTTCGTTTGAATGAGATTCATGGAACAACAGTGTTATCTTGTATGCTGGCTAATAATCCAGGAGTCCTTATAGGAACAGCGCCCGATGCCCACTATTACTTGTTTAACACAGAAGTAGGGAAAGAAGAGTATCCGATAGAAGAAGATTATTGGGTGGCAGCTTTAGAATATGCAGATAGTTTAGGTGTCGATATTGTAACTACCTCCTTAGGTTATTCTTCTTTTGATGATCCCAATATGAATCATTCCTGGGATGTTTTAGATGGGTATACGGTTCCTGCCAGCAGAGCAGCTTCCATGGCTGCAGCGAAAGGAATAGTATTATTTATTTCCAGCGGTAATCTTGGAAATACCCAATGGACCAAAACCACAGTACCGGGTGATGCAAAAAATATATTAACTGTGGGCGCTGTTGGCAGAGACTCGCTGAGAGCATCTTTCTCTTCCTGGGGAAACATTGCGGATGGACGTATCAAACCGGATGTAATGGCCATGGGGCAAGGAGTTGCTGCAGTAGTTCCTTCGGCAAAAATAATTTCGACAAGCGGAACGTCTTTTTCTACTCCTTTACTCGCTGGTATGAGCGCTTGCCTTTGGGAGGCTTTACCCCATTTAAATAGTTTAGAGCTGATGAATCTGATAAAAGCATCTTCTAACAAATTTCATCTTCCAGATAAATATTTTGGATATGGATTGCCAGACATGTATAAAGCCTATCAGATGGGACAGGCAATGGATATTTACTATCCGGATTCACCCGTTCAACAAACAGAGGCTTTTTATGTAGACTATCTTACCAATATATTATATATGGAAGATTTCCGGGATAAAGCGAAGCCTCGTCTTATGATATATACATTGGATGGTCTCAAGGTATTCGATGAACAAATGAAAACGGATTCTTACGATTTGAGTTTTCTTCAGAAAGGGATGTACATCTTATCGCTTGGTACAGCCGAAGACTCTTATATTCAGCGATATATTCGAAAATAAATATATGGATTTCATTACACTTTCTCAATTAAATTATCTGGTTAGTGAAAGGATAAATAT
This sequence comes from Bacteroidales bacterium, assembly GCA_020860885.1. Lineage (GTDB taxonomy): Bacteria > Bacteroidota > Bacteroidia > Bacteroidales > Azobacteroidaceae > Azobacteroides. The sequence continues at coordinate 3,460 of JAJBTS010000134.1, read as the reverse complement.
GGCTTTCCCTGATACTTACTGGATCATGGCTGAGACAAGTGATGTCAGGGAGAACAAGAACGGACATTGTTATTTTGAATTAATTGAGAAGAATGAAAGATCAAACAGCCTTGTAGCCAGGGCCAGGGCTTATATATGGAATTCCGCTTTTCAATTATTGAAACCTTTTTTTGAACAGGAAACGGGTCAATCTTTTACTTCCGGTTTGAAAGTATTAGTAAAAGTTGCTGTCGATTTTCATCCTTTGTATGGATATGGTCTAAACATTCTGGATATCGATGTTACCTATACCATAGGAGATATGCAACGGCATAGGCAGGAAATATTGAAACGCTTGGAAGAAGAAGGCGTGCTGTCTCTTAATAAGGAACTCGAAATGCCTGCTTTTCCTCAAAGAATTGCTGTGATATCTTCACCTACAGCAGCCGGGTATGAAGATTTTATGAATCATCTCAAAAATAATAAGCAAAATTTCATATTCCATCCGGCCCTTTTTCCTGCAATTATGCAGGGAGACAATACTGAAAAAACGATTATATCGGCATTAAACAAAATTTATGCTCATCAGGAAAATTTCGATATCGTAGTGATCATTAGAGGGGGAGGAGCTACGTCAGACTTAGCCTCTTTTGATACGTATTCACTGGCTACGAATTGTGCCCAGTTTCCTTTACCTATTATTACCGGTATAGGCCATGAAAGAGATGATACAGTATTGGATTATATTTCTCATTACCGGGCAAAAACTCCTACGGCTGTAGCGGATTATCTTATAAATACTACAGAAAACTTTTATTCTGCCTTGATGGTTTGTCAGAACAAAATTATAGAGGAAACTCAATATATGCTGGACGAAGCCAAAGAATCCATACGGGAAATAGCCGGATACTTACCCGTATATGCAAATACTGTGATAGAGAAACAATATTTTTTTAAAGAACAACTAAAAGAAAATATTGAGAGAGCCGTAAAGCAATATCTTGTAAACAAGCAACAAGATTTGAAATCTATTGAGTCTTTTTGTAAATTGTCTTCTCCTGATTATTTATTGGAAAGAGGTTACTCTATAACCCGTAAAAATGGAAAGATACTTAAGTCAACCGATCCTCTTTGTGAAGGAGATGTCATAGAAACCATTTTACATCGGGGAAAACTGATCAGTCAAATTCAAACAGTGAAACCTGCTCAAAGATAAGTATTCATTCCCTATCTATGAGTGCTGAATGTCTTTTTCAGATAAATCATATCAACCAGTTGTATTCCTTCCTCGAAAATCAGGTGGTCATAATTATCTGTAAAAAAATTCTTTACCCGATGGGATTTTTCAAATCCGCAACTTTCATAAAACGACAGGATGGTCGGGGTTTCTCCTGTCCCGACAAGCATGGTTTTATAGTCCTTGCCATATAATTCAAAAATAAATTTTATCAACGCTTTTCCGTATCCTTTGCCCTGATATTCTCTATAGGTCGCTATATTTTTCAATTCGCAGGTTTCGCTGTCTATTGGTGCTACGACGCAAACACTTTTCAAATCATCATCATATAAAGCAAACAAATTTCCGGTTGCCAGATATTTGTCAATCATATCCTCTTGTTCGTCTGCCAGCAGCAACAAGTCAAGGAACTGTTTCTTGTTTTCTGTAATTTTTTCTATTTTCATTGTGTTGCTGTAATCTTTTTGCCGGCAAAAATACTAAATCTAATGGAAACAGGCTCAAACAATTCTTAAAACCTTTGCAAGCCACTGTATTTAGGAATTTATTACCGTCCGGCTGGGATAAAGAGAAGCCGTCCGGGTATTTGTTGTATTTCAAATTTACTTTCATGAAGTATATCTTGTTTTCTCAGGTATACATCTCAGCAGCTCTGGGATGTATACCCGAGAGCCTGAGCGAAAAGTACCGCGACCTTGCTGGGATATACATCTCAGGCGTGCTCGGATATATATCTCAGAAGTATAAGTATACTGTTAACTGTTCAATGAATAATTAATGAAAGTGTTGAAACGTATATAGAATACAATTCTTTTCATCCAACAAAAAGAATATTTTCTTAAGAATGATACATTTTTTTGTAACTATATTTTGTTAGATATTGTTATTTTTGTATAAATCTAAAAGAATATTTTATGACAACAATGAGTGTGTTTTTACGGACATCGATAAAACCAGGTCATTTTCCCGGAAGTCTTTACGTACGTTTGATCCATCAACGTCGGGTGAAGAGCCTGACACTTCCTGATTGTAGTCTTTATCCGGAAGAATGGGATAAAACTACACAGACTGTGCTTTATCCTGACGAGGATTCCTCGCGAAGTGAATTTTTAAGAAATGTAGAAAGAAGAATTCATGAAGAAATATCAGTAATTAATGGTTACATTCGTTATTTAGAACATCAGGGCCGTTACAGTGTAGATGAGGTAGTTCGTCTTTACCGCCAGCGGCAGGATAATAGTAAAATAATGGGTTACACGGAGTGTTTAGCTACGGAACTGGAACGACGGGGACAAGAGCGTACTGCCCGGGCTTACCGTACCGTTTGTCGTGGGCTGGTTCTTTTCAATAAAGGTAATGATATTCCTTTGGAACATATCAACAGTAGCCTGATCAAAGATTTTGAGCTTTATCTAAAAGGAAGAGGTAAACTTCCCAATACTATTTCTTATTATATGCGTAACCTGCGGGCCATTTACAACAAAGCTTTATCGAATCAGCGAATATCTTTTACACAGGATAAAAATCCTTTTTCCGGAGTTTATACGGGAGTTACTAAAACAAGGAAACGTTCGTTATCACTCGAAGAGATGAAAAAGATTCATAATCTGGATCTTATTGCTATGATTCCTGAAAAAAGCAATGATTTATCGAGGTATACCTATCTTCAGAATCTTTATGCGAGTCAACGTTATTTTAGTTTTTGTTTTTATGCCCGAGGAATGTGTTTTATAGATCTTGCTTATCTCCGCAAGGAAAATATCCGTGGAGGCTTTATTCGTTATATCCGTAAAAAAACAGGTCAACAGATGGAAGTTCGTATCATTCCCCAGATGCAATCTATTATTGAGAGTTTCTCTGATCAGGTTAAAGGTTCCCCTTATCTTTTCCCAATCATCCGTAATGAAAATAAAAAATCGCGGCTTCAATATGAAACTGCACTTCGTAGCCAGAACCAGCGGTTGAAAGAATTGGCTAAGATGGCAGGAGTAAATAAAGCCGTCAGTACGCATTGGGCTCGTCATTCCTGGACTACTATAGGTAAACAGGAGAATTTGCCTTTGCGTGTAATCAGCGAATGTCTGGGTCACACGTCGGAGAAAACCACCCTCATTTATTTAGGTTCCCTGGAAAATTCAGTGCTCGATGCTGCTAATGAAACAATTGCTCTGGCATTAACAACTGTGTCAGCAGTGCTTTAAAATTATTTGGTGAAAGTACTCTGTTAAAGTGATAGTGTAAGAA
>JAJBTS010000244.1 GCA_020860885.1 Bacteroidales bacterium | reverse complement strand
CCTTTAACTATGAAATAAAGATAAGATTATAGGGAATAAGTTATATTATGAGAAAAATATATATTTTATTAATTATCGGCATACTCTCTTTCCAATGCGTTAAAGAGAAAAAACAATTGGAGTTACATTCTTTTCAGCCTCTTGTATATACTTCTGTTCCTTATCCGGAAATTCTGGGTATTACCATGCAAATAGCAAAAAAAGGAAATCTCGTTTTCCTGAACGATTTTCGCGGCGATTCGCTCATACATATTTACGATATGGAGAAGAATCAAGTCTTAGACAAATTAATCCCGGTAGGGAATGGTCCTAACGAGTTGATAAGTCCTCTGGAAATCAGTTTCGAAGATTCGGATCTTATTGTCCTCAGCCGGCAAACCTCTGATGTGTACTCCATACCTCTGGATTCCCTTTCCTACGGAAATGAAAAAATGTCTCTGAAATTTAAAGTTCCTTTGCAATCCGAACATTTACTTCCTCTGAAAGACTCTTTGTATTTAACAACCGGATATTTCGAGAAAAGATATGCCCTCCTCGATAACAAAGGAAATATTATAAATACATTCGGAGAATATCCCGCCTATTGGAGCAAAGAAAAAGACCTTTCCTCCCGGATAAAGGGTATGTTCCATCAATCCGAACTGGCTAAACATCCTCAGAAAGACCGATTTGTATCTTATTCCTCTCATATCCTGGAAATATACGATTACTCCACGGATGTACATCAACCTGCCTTAATTAAGAATATACTACTGAGTAAATACAGTTATAATTTTGTGGATAATGGTACGATGCTGTCGACGGATAAAAAACCAGATGTAGAAAGAGGCATAACAGCTTTAGCCACCTCCCCGGATTGTATTTATATTGTATACAATCCAAACAAAGATCAAAACCTGAAAGAAGATTTTCAGATACAAATTATCGACTGGGATGGAAATCCTCTGAAAGCTTTTAAACTGGATAAAAAGATAACTTGCCTCACCATAGACGAAAAAGAAAACAAAGCGTATGCTATTATTGAAGATCCCGATGATAGTCTTATAACTTTTGATCTGTAATTAAAACAGTCAACCGGGGTGGTTCTTAGTTATATTCGTTAAAACATTTTCGTTAGTCAGACTTCAAATTTTCTCACGTGCCCTTTTTTAAATGAGACCACGATTTCAATTTTTTGTACGTACGAAAAATTTGCATCAACAAATCCAATGTTAACTGGTGACTGATAACTGGTGACTATTCTCTGTTTCTTGTTAATATGTATCCCTATTCAATCGCGAAGAGTATTTACCCCCCGTTGCGAAGAGTATTGACACCTGTTCGCGAAGAGTATCTCGATGGGTTAGCGGAGAGTATTAACACCCCGTCGCGGTAAGTATCTCCAAGGGGTCGAAATACTTACCGCGGGAGGGTAGCGGAGAGTATTTCGGCGGGGTAGCGAAGAGCACTAACAACAGTAAGTAATACTTATCACCGACAGGTCTCTTACTTATCACCCTCAATAACTTCCGGCATTCAGTTCTTTCGCTGCCTGTTCCAGATGTTTGTACCACTCTTCTCCGAATTTTCTTGTCAACGGTTCTTTCAGGAACTGATAAACTTTTACCTTTTCTTTCTTCCCTAAAATGCAGGCAGCCTGACAAACATTCCAGCGGTGGTAATTGACTGCCCGGAATCCTTTGTATTTAGCTACCCGTACCGGATACAAATGGCAGGAGATGGGTTTGTAAAAATCAGTCTTTCCTTCCCGGAAAGCTTTTTCTATAGCACATTTACACATTCCTTTTTCATCGTAACAGGTAAAGACACAATCTTCACCGTTTACAATCGATGTGACGTATTCACCGTCTTCGTCCAGGTAAACCACTCCCTGCTTTTCTATTATTTCTTTTGCCTGAGGAGACAGATCGTCCCAGATCAGGGGAAGCACCTTTTCCAATTCAGCAATCTCCTCTTCTTCTACCGGAGCTCCCGATTCTCCTTCTACACAGCAAATCCCTTTACAGGCCGACAAATCACATAAAAAAGATTCCTCCAGCAAGTCGAGACTTATAATCGTATCCTCTATTTGTAGCATAATTCCATTCCTCTGAAATCTTCGTCCAGTTGTCTGTTGTCGTATACCAGACTCCCGTTAACGAAAGTTTTAACAACTTTATGATGAAAGGTGGTTCCTTCCAGCGGAGACCAACCACATTTATATAGTAAATTATCTTTATGAACTGTCCACGATTGATTCGGATCCACCAGGACCAGATCGGCATAATAGCCTTCCCGTATATATCCCCTGTCTTTCAAATCAAACAATTCTGCGGGAGCATGTGCCATTTTCTCTACCACCAATTCAGGAGTAAAGACTCCCTGCGTGCATAATTCCAGCATTACAGTTAAGGCGTGCTGCACCATAGGTCCTCCCGATGCGGCCTGTAAGACCGAGCCTTGTTTTTCCTCCCAGGTATGAGGAGCATGGTCGGTGGCCACCACATCCAGTTTACCATCGATCAGGGCTTGCCTTAAAGCATCCCTGTCGGCTTTAGTCTTTACTGCCGGATTCCATTTTATTCGGTTGCCCAACCGGGCATAATCTTCATCGGTGAACCACAAGTGATGAACACAGACTTCCCCTGTAATTCTCTTATCCTTCAACGGTTTTGCTTCCAGCAGCTCCATTTCTTTAGCCGTGGATAAATGGAAAAGATGAAGACGGGAATTGTATTTCCGTGCTAAGGCAACCGCCTGACTGGAAGATGCAAAACAAGCTTCACAGCTTCGGATCTTTGAATGAAAAGTAATATCCAGATCTTCTCCGTATTTCCCGATATAATATTCTTTATTTGCTTTTATTATCTCTTCACTTTCACAATGAACAGCTATAATCTTATCTATTTCAGAAAACAGTTTTTCTAAAGTCTCCGGGTTATCGACCAGCATATTCCCGGTAGAAGAGCCCATAAATACTTTTACTGCTGCCGCACGTCGTGCCCCTTCTTTTTCCAGTTCTTGCAGATTATTGTTGGTCGCACCGATAAAGAAAGAATAATTGGCCATAGAAGAACGGGAAGCGAGGTCAAATTTTTCATTCAAAGCCTCTACGGTAGTTGTCTGCGGAATGGTATTCGGCATATCCATAAAAGAAGTAATACCTCCGGCTACGGCAGCACAGGATTCACTATGAATATCTCCCTTATGGGTCAGTCCGGGTTCACGGAAATGCACCTGATCGTCAATAGCTCCGGGTAAAAGATAAAGACCTTCCGCATTTACAAGGGTAGCATTCCTTATTATCTCCTCCGGAACTGTATTTTTGTAAATAGATTTTATCCGTTGTCCTTCCAACAGCACAGAAGCCCTGTAACGGGCTCCCTCATTGATTATTTCTGCGTTTTGTATAAGAATCATACTAATTTCATTATTAAACCTTTCTTTTACTATTTAATCTTCTAAGAAAGCGCTTCCTCTGAAAGAAGATATCCAAAAAGTAAATAATCTCATCGCTTGGCCCCCAACCTTCTGAAAGGAGCTATTGATAATCAACTGCTTAAAAGTCCCCTTTAGGGGATTTAGGGGCAGAAAGTTCTTTTCGGACATGCTCTTTAGAGACAGGAAGATCATTTAGAAATGTATATATTTCATTATCTCTTCCATTACTTTTTCTATATTGCTAAATATCTCTTTATTTGTAAATCTAATGACAGTTAATCCTAAACGTTGTAATTCAGCAACTCGCCCTTGATCATATTCTTTCCGGTATCTATGTATCTCCCCGTCAATTTCTATTATCAATTTATACGTATGACAATAAAAATCTACTACGAATATATCAATAGGATGTTGAGCTCTAAATCTCACTCCCAATTGATTTTTATTTAGTCTGGACCAGAGAATCTTCTCTGCCTCTGTCATATTCTCCCTAAGCATCAACGCATTGCGAAATGTTTCTCTTTTCGCGCCATAAAACATTTCCGGCAATTGACTTCTTTTCATAGTTGTAGTTAAGTATTAAATGTTTGTAGTCTTCCAAATCTTCCCTGCCCCTAAATCCCCTAAAGGGGACTTTGCCTGCGCTTATATTTCACTCAGAGACTTTTTAGTGATTTAAGCACAAGCAATTAAGAGTTGACTGTCTTTTTCTGAGGATACTTCCGGAAAAAACTTTTCAGTTTCAACTGGACTACCCCTAAAACAGCTTCATTGAAGATACCGCCGCTCATCTTGGAAACTCCATCTACCCGGTTGATGAAAATAATAGGAACTTCTTTCAAAGTAAATCCGCTTTTGTAAGCCGTATATTTCATTTCAATCTGAAAAGCATATCCTTTAAACTTGATATGATCCAGATCGATGGTTTCCAGTACTTCCCGACGATAACACTTAAACCCGGCCGTGGTATCATTGATTTCCAATCCGGTAATAAAACGGACGTATTTAGAGGCAAAATAAGACAATAAGACTCTGGACATGGGCCAGTTCACCACATTCACTCCTGTAATATAACGGGAACCAATTGCCACATCGGCTCCATCCTGAGAACAGGCTTTGTATAAGTGAAGTAAATCTTCCGGATTGTGGGAAAAATCAGCATCCATCTCGAAGATATACTCATAATTTTTCTGAAGCGCCCATCTAAATCCGGCGATGTAAGCCGTTCCTAATCCCAGCTTCCCCTTACGTTCCAAAAGGAATAAACGATCCGGGAATTCTTCCTGCAACTTTTTCACTATGGAAGCTGTTCCATCTGGAGAACCATCATCGATAATGAGTATATCAAATTCTTTTGGCAACGAAAAGACTTTCCTTATCATCTTTTCTATATTCTCTTTCTCATTATATGTGGGAATAATAACTATACTGTCTTCTATAGGTGTCTTATCTGCCATTAAGAATTATTTAATATTCAAAGATACAATTATTTGTTTATTATCACTATTTTTGCGTAAATTTTATGGCATTGAAAGATAATTTGACTTTGCAGCGCATTTACGCTGCTCATCCGGGTATAGAGGCTATTCTCTCCTCTTTTAAAGAAACCGGCAACAACATTTATCTCAAAGGTTTAACAGGTTCAGCTCCAAGCCTTGTCTGTTCTACGATCTTTTCCAGGCTGGAAGATACTTCTTTGCTTTGCATACTCAACGATGCGGAAGAAGCGGGATATTTTTACCACGATTGTTGCCAGATACTCGACGATACGGATGTATTATTCTTTCCGTCACAGTTCAAACGCAACATCCGGTACGGGCAAAAAGATCCCGCAAATGAGATCCTGCGTACCGAAGTATTGAGTTTTTTAAATAACGGAAACAGATCCTGTATTGTTGTGTCATATCCTGAAGCTTTGGCCGAAAAAGTTGTTTCGGGAGAGGCTTTGCAGACCAACACATTGTCGGTGAGCGTCAACGAAAAAATAGACAGCCTGTTCGTACAGGAAATTCTCGATTCGTACGACTTCGAACGGGTCGATTATGTTTACGAACCGGGGCAATATGCAGTGCGCGGATCTATTATCGACGTATTTTCTTTCTCCAATGAGTATCCTTACAGGATTGACTTTTTCGGCGATGAAGTGGAAAGTATCCGCAGCTTTGATGTAGAGACTCAGTTATCGAAAGAAAAATTAGAAACTATATCGGTTATTTCAGGTAAATCCGGAGAAGGAGATACTACCTTATTCTCCTATTTGCCGGAAACCACAAAAATCGTTTTCCGAAAAGAAGAGTGGACGTATGATAAGATCGATTCGTTATGGAACGAAGAACCTACCCTCACAAACGAAGAAACGTTCTCTTCTCTGGATCAGATACGTCTATTACTCACCCCAAGATCGATTATTGAGCAGATAAGCAGTTCTTTCACAAAGATCCATCTGGGTACACCTTCTGTGTATACGAAAGATAAATATTCGGTTGTCGAGTTTTCTACGGAACCTCAGACTTCTTATCATAAGAATTTCGAATTGGTAGCGGCATCTTTTAAAGAAAAACAGGAAGAAGGGTACAAGTTATTTATATTGAGTAACAACGAGAAACAAATCAAACGAATCCAATCGATTTTTGAAGACAGGGGAGACGATATTTCTTTCACTCCTGTATTGCATACTCTCCACGAAGGGTTCTTTGATAAAACGCTCCGTGTATGTTTGTTTACAGATCACCAGTTATTCGATCGTTTTCATAAATACAATCTCAAATCGGATAAAGCCCGTTCCGGTAAAATTGCCTTATCGTTAAAAGAATTACAGCAATTCCAACAAGGTGACTACCTGGTACATATGGACCATGGTGTAGGTCGTTTCGGAGGCTTGATTCGCACGGAAATAAACGGGAAGATGCAGGAAGTGATTAAGATGACTTTCCTGAACGACGATATTATCTTCGTCAGCATCCATAACCTACATAAAATATCCAAATACAAAGGCAAAGATAATGAGCCTCCGCGGTTAAATAAACTCGGATCGGGCGCCTGGGAGAATCTTAAGAACAAGACTAAGAAGAAGGTTAAAGATATTGCCAAAGATCTTATCCTGCTGTATTCTCAGAGAAGGGACGAAAAAGGCTTTGCATTTTCTCCCGATACTTATTTACAAAGGGAGTTGGAAGCTTCATTCGTGTATGAAGATACTCCGGATCAGCTTAAAGCTACAAACGATATCAAGCAGGACATGGAAAGTTCGCGTCCTATGGACCGCCTGGTTTGCGGAGATGTAGGCTTCGGAAAGACCGAAGTAGCTATCCGCGCAGCTTTCAAAGCGGTCGTCGACGGAAAACAAGTCGCCGTATTGGTTCCGACTACCTTGCTGGCTTTCCAGCATTACCACACGTTCAAAGAAAGACTTTCGGATTTTCCTGTTACTGTAGAATATATTTCGCGGGCAAGAACCGCGAAAGAAATCAAAGATATCCTTCAAAAACTGAAGGAAGGTAAGGTCGATATCCTGGTAGGAACCCACCGCCTGATCAGTAAAGACGTTGTATTCAAAGACCTGGGTCTACTTATTGTCGACGAAGAACAGAAATTTGGTGTAAGCGTGAAAGAGAAACTGAAGCAGATGAAAGTGAATGTCGATACACTCACTTTGACAGCGACTCCTATCCCACGAACTTTACAGTTCAGTTTAATGGGTGCACGCGACCTGTCCAATATATCCACTCCCCCGCCCAACCGTTATCCCATTCAGACTGAAGTGCATCGCTTTGGGGCTGAGATCATCCGGGAAGCTATTAATTTCGAGATGAGCCGGAACGGACAGGTCTTTTTCATAAACAACCGTATCTCCAACCTGAAAGAACTGGAAGACCTGATCAAACGGGAAATTCCGGATGCACGCGTAGCGGTCGGTCACGGACAGATGGAACCTTCCAAACTGGAGGCAATCATTACCGACTTTGCTAATTACGAATACGATGTACTGCTTGCTACAACCATCATAGAGAACGGGATAGATATCCCGAATGCCAATACGATTATCGTTAATAGTGCGCAGAATTTCGGATTGAGCGATCTTCACCAGTTACGGGGCCGTGTAGGAAGGGGCAGCAGAAAAGCTTTCTGTTATCTTTTATCTCCTCCGCTATCGGTACTTACCCCCGAAGCCAGAAGAAGATTGCAGGCCATTGAAAATTTTTCCGAACTGGGAAGCGGTATTCATGTTGCGATGCAGGACCTGGACATCCGGGGTGCAGGAAACATGCTGGGAGCCGAACAGAGTGGATTTATCGCTGACCTGGGATATGAAACGTATCAGAAAATACTTTCCGAAGCCGTACAGGAATTGAAGAACGAAGAATTCGCCGACCTCTATAAAGATGAAAATCAAATGGACAGCGGAGAAAACTACGTTACGGAGACAAATGTGGAAAGTGATATGGAATTACTTTTCCCGGCCACTTACATTCCGAATGATTCAGAAAGAATCCTTTTGTATAGAGAGTTAGACTCCATGGAAGAAGAGGCCGACATTGAACGCTTCCGTCTGAAATTACAAGACCGCTTTGGTAAAATCCCTAAACGGGGAGATGAACTGATCCGCATCGTACGGTTAAGGAGGATGGCTAAAAAGTTAGGCATCGATAAAATTGCTTTGAAAAACGGCAGGATGACATTGTTTTTAGTGAACAATCCGCAATCGCCTTATTATCAGAGTAAAGCTTTTGATAAACTATTGGATTTCGTAAAAAACAATTACCGTCGCTGTCAACTGAAAGAAACGAACAACCGCCGGTTATTATCCGTCCAGGATATTGACAGCGTAGAAAAAGCAGTCAAAATATTAGAAGAAATCGAATCAGTTAGCAGTTAGCAGTTAACAGTTAACAGTAAGCAGTGAGTGTTTACTGGTAACTGATGACTGTTTACTGGTGACTGTTTACTGTTAACTGAAATGGATTATAAAGAAACGATCGATTATTTATACAGCAGCGTACCTATGTTTCATAAGGTAGGGAGCAGCGCTTACAAAGAAGGTATGGAAAATACGTATTGTATTGATGAACATTTGGATCATCCCCATACCCGGTACCAAACCATTCATATCGGAGGAACCAACGGTAAAGGTTCTACATCTCATTTACTGGCTTCTGTTTTACAGGAAGCAGGGTACAAAACCGGACTCTATACTTCACCCCATTTGCTGGATTTCCGGGAAAGGATCAAAATCAACGGAGAAATGATCTCCGAAGACTTTGTTGTGGACTTCGTAGCTCAACACAAAGATTTTTTTGAATCCATCCAACCCTCTTTCTTCGAACTGACCACAGGAATGGCTTTTGCTTATTTTGCAGAACAGCAAATCGATATCGCAATCATCGAGGTTGGCTTAGGCGGACGATTGGATTGCACGAATGTCATTCAACCTCTCCTGAGCATTATTACCAATATCAGTTTCGACCACATGAACCTATTGGGAAACACGCTGGAAGCTATTGCTAAGGAGAAAGCCGGAATTATCAAAGCCGGGATCCCGGTCGTTATCGGGGAAGCCGATGAAAAAGTCAGAAGTGTTTTTCAAGATACGGCAGGAAAAGTACATCCTGAAAAAATAATCTTCGCCGAAGACAACAACCCCATCCGGTCGTCCAAGCTTCTTCCTTCTTCTTATTGGGAATTTGAAACGGACGAATATCCGGAACTTATCGATGAACTCGGCGGTTTTGCACAGGAGAAAAACGCAGCGACAGTCCTGACAGCTATCCGTATATTGAAAGAACAGTTAGAGATCCCGGCCAAAGCCGTATACAAAGGATTCCGCTTCGTAATGGAAAACACAGGATTGATGGGGCGCTGGCAGATCACTCAGTACGATCCTAAAATCATTCTGGACACCGCTCATAACGAAGCAGGAATAGAATACATTGTCAAACAGCTGGAGAAAGAAAGATACGATAAACTCCATATCGTTATTGGAATGGTAAATGATAAAGACATATCATCCGTACTTAAACTACTTCCTGCTTCGGCAATATATTATTTCACACAACCCTCTATTCCCAGAGCCCTACCGGCAGAAACACTGATAAAGGAAGCTCAAAAGTACGGATTAAAAGGTACTTCTTTTAAAACGGTTGAAGAAGCTTTTAGTGCTGCAAAAGAGAATGCAACAAAAAAAGATCTTATTTTTGTAGGAGGAAGTACTTTCATGGTAGCCGATGCACTTCCTTTACTCAATCCAATAACAAAATAAATAATTCCTTATGACAAAAGCCCTTCAAAGAAAATTAAGCGATTCACCCGTGGCGCGATGGACCGTTTTGATCGTTGTTTCCTTTACCATGTTTTGTGGTTACTTTATTACCGATGTCATGGCACCACTCATGGATCTTTTAAAAGATGAATTTGGCTGGACAGCTACGGAGTACGGTATTTTTAATATGGCCTACGGCTGGCTGAACGTATTCCTTTTCATGCTGATATTCAGTGGTATGATACTGGATAAACTGGGAGCCCATATCACAGGAATCGGAGCGTGTATGCTGATGATCGTAGGTTGTGGATTAAAATATTACGCTGTGTCACAATCTTTTGAGGGTGAAATTTTCGGGTTACGGACCCAGGTTTTTCTCGCCAGCGTCGGATTTGCTGTTTTTGGTCTGGGCATCGAATCCGCGGGGATTACTGTCACTAAGGTAATTGTCCGTTGGTTTACAGGGCATGAGATGGCACTCGCTATGGGAATACAGGTAGGCGTAGCCCGGCTGGGAACAGCCTTGGCCATGTCTGTTACTATTCCTTTGGCTAAGTATTTTGGAAATCTTTCCTCTCCTATTCTGCTGGGGTTAGCTGCTTTATGTATCGGGTTGATAGCGTACCTGGTTTTTTGTGTGATGGACCGCAAACTGGATGCTTCGAAAGCCGAAATGGAAGAAGAGAAAGAAGAACCTTTCCGTATGAAAGATATCGGATTTATTCTTACGAACAAAGGATTCTGGCTGATAGCACTGCTGTGTGTTTTGTTTTATTCAGCCGTTTTCCCATTTCTGAAATATGCAACCTCTTTAATGATTTATAAATATCATGTTCCTGTGGAACTGGCCGGAAATATACCTGCCATCCTTCCTTTCGGAACGATTTTATTAACGCCTCTTTTCGGAAGTATTTACGACAAAAAAGGGAAAGGAGCCACCATTATGATCATTGGTTCGGCAATGTTAATCGTGGTACATGCTCTTTTCGCTGCGCCTCTGTTAAATATATGGTGGTTTGCCGCTATTCTTATGGTTCTTTTAGGTATTGCATTCTCTTTAGTTCCTTCAGCCATGTGGCCTTCGGTACCGAAAATCATTCCACAAAATAAAATCGGAACCGCCTATGCGCTTATATTCTGGGTGCAGAACATCGGCCTCAGCCTGGTTCCCCTCCTGATCGGATGGGTATTGGATAAATACTGTACCATTATTGAGAACGGTGTTACCCGCTATGATTATACGCTTCCTATGATTATTTAAACCTGATACCAAAACATAGATTTTATTCCCGCAATCAAGATGTATCAACAAGAAAAGGCGATAAACTCTGGGTGGGGCCC
>JAJBTS010000425.1 GCA_020860885.1 Bacteroidales bacterium | reverse complement strand
CCTTTACTCAATATCGGAATCAATTTTTGAAGCAACTACTTCAATTAACTCAAGACTATGAGATTTTTAAAGCAATAGACTTATTCCCTCGTAGCATGAGTGCTACTGGTAGTTGGATTCCAATCTATGAAAGAAGGATGAGAGATTGGGAGAGTATTTTAGAGGCTGTAAAATCATTAGATATGGGTATTAAACTAATTAAACATATTGAATATATTGAAGTTGAAATATCTTCTTGTAAGGAAAGGATAAAGTATGAAGCAAAAAGAGATTTCATAGAACAATTTGATTTTTAATAACAAAAGCATCATTGCTACATATTATTCTATATCTGTATGTAACTAATTGGTATTCAAGTGATAAATAAGTTTATTCAGCTCCACGTTAGATGTTTATGAATCGAAACTTACAAGTTGAGAATGATAGCCTGAAAATAAAAATTTTGTTACCTTCGACAACTCAAACCAGGAAAAACAAAAGATGAATTTATATTCCTATAAAGATTTAGAAGTTGGGGTTGCTAATGAACCCGATTATACTTTAAATTCAACTGATAATATTTTTTGTTATACAAGATATTATTTTGGTGAGGGCAGCCAGCATTATCCTGTTTCAAAACATGGAATAAAAGTATATCAGGACAAAGAAATAATTAATAGTTGCCTTGTTGTAGCATCGGGAGGTGCAACAGATATTCACGAAAGATCTTCTCTTATAGATAGTAATAAACTGCTGATTTGTTGTTGTAATACTCTTTTTAATTTATCCTTACCAACGCTAAATTTAAATTGGAAAAAGCAGGTTGATGATGTAGCCTGTTTTCAAATATTTAAACTGGAGGATGACTATATTATACATGGAGAACTACTGATAACCCGAATTAGCAAGGATGGGATAATAAAATGGCAATTTGGAGGAAAAGATATCTTTGTGTCAATCGATAATAAAGAATCTTTCAAATTGAAAGATGGTTATATTGAATTAAGAGATTTTGGAGATACGGTTTATAAATTAAGTTTTGATGGAAAAGCCATTATTAAGTAAAGATTCGTATTTTGGCGGTTTTGTAGAGAAGTAACAGGCAATCTCTGTTGGATAAACCAGAAAAGAAACAAGACCTATTATATAGTTTGGGGCTTGGTTATCTCGCATTTGCAAACTGCTTTATTATCACTTCGAGTAATTTCACTCTACCTGTAAATATATATCCCGGGGAAAAAGTATCACCTCCGAACTTTTGCCGGACCTTCGTTTTTTCGTCCATGGGATATAGCTTAAGAATTAAATTGGAAGGCTCTCTATGGATTTCCTTCAGTATGAAACGAATATCACCACCACGGGTCTGGGTTATTTCTATTGTATCGCCCACGTTCGGATTGAAACTATTGCTATAGGCAACATAGGCCATACAGCTTTCCTCTTCTAATACAATCAGGTTAACGGATGTCTTTGAATAAACCTCAAAACGATTGAGAATAATTAGTAATCCTAAAGACATAATTAACAGTATGACAAATACGCCGTATTTAATTATCGTTTTATTCATTATTAAGTGCTTCGTTTAATCCGCCAGTTCTAACTGGTTATGGATAAGTTCATAATAATACCCTCTCTGCTCCACAAGTTTTAAATGAGTCCCTTGTTCTACTACCTGTCCATGGCGTAACACCACAATATTATCTGCATTCTTTACTGTAGACAACCGATGGGCTATTACAATACGGGTACGATTGGCAAAATGCTTATCCAGATTTTCTGTGATTTTTCTTTCATTCTCTGCATCGAGCGAACTTGTCGCTTCATCAAGCATAAGATATAGCGGCTCTTTATAAACAGCTCGTCCTATCATGATTCGCTGTTTCTCACCCCCACTTACCCCAATGCCATCGCTACCTATTTTTGTTTCTAATCCAAGAGGCTGGTTCTGTATGTAATCGGTCAGGCAGGCGGCTTCGATAGCTGTTTGCAGAAGTGTTTCGTTGGCTTCTTCACCTAGTATGATATTCCGTCTGACTGTATCTGAGAATAAAAAGTTATCCTGCATCACAATACCGGATGCATGCCTGATAGATTTCGCCTTGAAATCCGACAGGTTCTGTCCTCCTAATAAAATTTCACCTGCTGTGGGTGCGTAGAATTTCAGGAGCAGTTTCATCAAGGTTGTTTTTCCACTGCCGCTTTCGCCTACAATGGCTGTCATTTTTCCGGCAGGAATGGTTAACGATATATCTTCCAATGCTTTCCTCCCAATACTTCCTGTATAGGAGAAACTTAAATTTTTTATCTCTATATCCTGCGGTTTGTCTGTAGGAACATCTGCCTGGAATTTACTATCTTCGTCATTACAGAGTTTTACTTCTTCCGACCGTTCCAGACTTATCTTTGCGTCCTGGAACTGCTGCAAGAAATCAATAAGCTGGGAGAGGGGACCATTTACCTGGCCGATGATGGCTGATATACTCATCATCATACCCAGCGTCAAATTGCCGTTTACAACTTCAGAAGCAACCCAGAAAGTAATGAATATATTTCTTAATTGTCCGATAATGGAGAAGCCTGTATTTTGAATTTGTTCCAGTTTAAGTCCTTTTTGCCTCATGCGGTATTGGCGTTCCTGCAACTCACGCCATTCCTCCAGTTTATAATCTTCATAACTGTTGAGTTTGATATCTGTTATACCGGACATCAACTCATATTGTTTGTTCTGATTCTCTGCGTTCACTTTAAACTGTTCGTAGTCTATGGCTTTACGTTTACGGAAAAACCACGACATCCATCCTATGCTTACTCCTGTCAATACCAGATACACAAACAAAATTACAGGATTGTACCATCCTATTATAGCCAGGAAGAATGGGGCCAAAATGAGAGAGAATAAAGTCTGCAGGGTACTGTAAGTCACGAACCCTTGCAAGCGTCCGTGGTCATCCAATCGTTGTTGATAGTCACCCACACTCTTTGTTTCGAAAAAAGTCATGGGTAATCGCAGAAGCTTGGTCAGATAGTCGCTGAGTATATTAATACTGATACGTGTGCTCATATACAGGGTTACCCAACTGCCGATAAGTCCCATGGAGAAAGAACCAATAAATATGAATATTTGAGCTAACAGGATGTTAACTATGAGTCCCATATTACGCATTCCGATACCATAGTCTACGGTAGCTTGCGTTAAAAAAGGCGTTATCAGCGAAAGTAAAAGACCGAAGAGCATACCAAATGCCGACTGAGACATTTCCCACTTATAAGGCCATACATATTTCCTGGCAAAACGGATAAGGCTATGTTTCTCTTTTTTTGATTTGGATTCAAAAAACTTTTCAGTAGGCTCTACAACGATCACAATACCTTTTTCTCCGTTCAGCCAGAACTGGGAAAAGCTTTCTTCAGAAAATGCATGTTTACCGTAAGCAGGATTGGCCACGTAATATTTCGGGCGTCCGGTCCATTTACTTTTCTTAATATCATAGAGTACTACGAAATGGTTCTGTTCCCAATAGAGAATTGCCGGAAGCGGGCAATTCTCCTTCAACTGATCTAACGACATCTCAAAAGTCGCACTTTTCGCACCTATTTCTTTCAGTGCGTCCCGAATACCCGCGACACTCACACCCTCACGGGTCAGGTGGGAGAGCGAACGTAGATAAGACAGCGGATAATCTTTACCATAATATAAAGCTACCATGCGGACACAGGCAGGGCCACAATCCATTTCATCAAATTGGCGGGTAAAAGAAAACGGACGTCGGATTCCAAACATTCTATTATCTACTTTTTAGGTTCTTTATTCAATCTATATATCACTCTTAGCATCACATATTGAGGAATGGAGTTAAACCAGGTCTCTATGCGTCCTTGGGAATTAAGCGTCTGACGAACATTAGAGAGTTGTCCGAGTATATCGAATCCGTCTATAAAGAAAGTCAGGTTTCCACGTAAAATACTTCGCGAAAGAGTTGCATTCCACACAAAATCTTCCGTGTTCATCGTGTCGTAAGTATATCCTCTTCTCGTGTACAAGGTAAGATCGGTTGACAACCTGAATTTAAAAGGAAGCGGCAATACCGCAGACACTCCATAATTCAGGTCTAAGCTATTAATCGTGCTGAAATTATCCCGTTCGGAAGTTGTATGTGTCCATTTACCTCTCACAGTAGCGCCTATATGCAATTCTTCTTTTCGATAGTCAATTTTTAATACTTCCGTAAAATTGAGATTCTTTACCTTGCTTTTTATACTGTTTTCAATATCAGTTAATGATATCCAGTCTACGCTGTTGATGTATTGGATTCCAGTTGTTGTGGATAGATGCCACAACTTCTGTTTATCAATAGCCTGACCGAAATTAAACCTGGCTCCTATGTTCCAGTTCCCATTAATATTTTGGGGAATATAAGTTCTGACACCACTCTCTTCATTATATGTCATAGATTGCGCTATTGCATCCATTAATACTTCCCAATCCACATTAATTCCTAGATTGCGTTGATTTTCCTGTCTGCTGTAAGTATGGCTGAATTCAATCTTATGCGACTTTTCGTTGTGCAAATCCGGGTTTCCCAACTGTATGAGTAACGGATTCGAATCGTCTTGGATGTTCAGCATGCTAACCATATTCGGCGCCGATTGTTTGAAAGAATAATTAAGTTGTTGAACTTTATTGATCTTTTCGCTATAATGATAAAGTCCATAACTTAGGGTCGGATTAAAAAGAATAGTATTTCGCTTCACTATTGTGTCGAGTTGCGCCCGTTTATAGGACAATTCATCGTGCTCCATATGAAGAGGCAGGCTTAGTGAAATGCCAGCCTGATCTTTTGTCGGAAGATTATAAGACAGATGTAAACTAGGAGTATGTTCCCTATTTTGTTCTGTGGAGAAATAGCTGTTTTGCAAGTCCATTACCTGTAACAATGAATCTCTTGTCGAAGGTAAATATCCTAAAGGGTGTCCGTTGAAAGAATTCCAGTCGTTGTACTCGTCAAGACGGTATAAGGCTTTGTCTCCGGAGTGATGCTTGCCTGCAAAATTATAGGATAAAGCCACACTAAAATCTTCATGGTCCGGCAGAATGTATGAATATTCAGCCATTAGGTCATAGGAAAATCTTTCGGAAAACCTATCGATATAGCGATTGCGAAAGTCTGTTGTTGCCTCACCATAGTTCAACCCATATTGAGAAAATTCTTTTGTTGTTCTTTTATTATACAAGGCGTTTGCTACAAATCTAAAATCGTGCCAACTGACATAACTATACAGCTTGGTATTGTATTGATCTCCTTTGCTTAGGTTTTTTTCTTGGTGAGAATTGACGAGAGCAGAGGCAAATGAGATGTATTGATTGGGTGAAAACAAAGAATCAAGTACTTCGCCCCTATAACTTTCAATCAACTTTTCGTTAAATTCTGCACCTTGGTCTAATCCTTTATTATTCGAATGGGAATAGCTTGCAGATACCTGAAATTTAGACCACAAATAGGGTTTCTTAAGTATTAGCTCATGATTTGTGGTGATCGCTGTATTCTTATTATCAGAATTATTGCGTCCGAAGGTATATCTGTCGTAATTGGGCAGGAACGCTACACCCGAACTTAATGTCTTGCTATCTATATCTTCAAGCCGTACTGTCAGGTCACTATTGAGCTGATACACTCCTTTTTTGTCGTTTAACTGCAAATCTAAGCCGCCTGTCATCATATCTATACGTCCTGCCGATGCCCATTGGTTATTCCAATCGCCCGATCTACCCGGTTTTTGATTCTGATTGAGGTTGTTGGTATTGGCATAAAAACTCAAACGGGAGTGGTCTGTAAAGCGAAGGCCAAACAATCGGCCCAGATAACGTTCCTCAGATCCGTAGCCGGCCTCAGCATTGGCAATAAACCGATTGAATATTGCTTTTTTAAGTTTACATCCATTACAAGTTCTTTGTCCATATCCACTTTGTTCTTTGTCAGATAAGCATCTTCACGTTCTTTTTCGTATACTTTTACTTTGTTCACCATATAGGCTGGGAGATTTTCCAGCGCCACTTTCGGATCCCCTTTAAAAAAATCTTTGCCGTTGAGCAGGAGGCTGCTTATGAAGCGGCCGTTCACCAGGATCTGTCCGTCCTCATTCAGCTCTACTCCGGGTAATTGTTTTATAAGGTTATCGAGCATACTGCCTTCCGACAGTTGAAAAGCATCGGCATTGTAAATAACAGTGTCTTTATCTACCACCATTTTAATTTTTGTAGCATTCACAACAACTTCCGTCAACTGGTTAACGGATCTTTTCATAATGACATTCCCCATATCTACAAAAGTCTGATTTTTTTTTAGCTTTAAAGGTACAAAAGTCGTTTCATGCCCGACATTCGAAAATCTTAGAATATAAGAATCACGCAACGGAACATTATTTATAGAAAATTGATACGGATTTAATCCTTCATCGCCATCACTCATTCCCGACGTTAACACTATGCTGTCTTTATCCATCACCAAAATACTTACGAAAGGAATAGGTTTATAAGTGATATGTTCCCTTACTACTCCTTTTATAAATACAGTATTTGCATGAGTTATAATAGCAAAGCATACAAAACTTAATGTAATACAAAACTTTAAAAAATTCATAAAGTATATAGCAATTAATTCCGGTAAGCAAATAGCATTAGCCGCACGACTTCAATAAATAGTAGATTCTTTGCTTTTTCGACTTGAAAACTCCGATCTTTAGGGTAAAATCAAAAGATATTCATGTCAAAAACGTATATTCTCTATTGATATTATTCTTTTCCGGACTATGAGTTTAATGAATGTATAAATAAATATAAAGGTAATTAAAAAAATGCCCACGATAAAGTTGCGAATAAAATATAGGCATCTTCATTGTGGGCATAAATTACTCGAAACGATTAAAAGGAGAATCCTAAATCCATAAACGATTTACCTGAGGCTGATGTAGATGTTGATGTAGATGTAGATGAACAATTACAATTATTACCTTTAGGATTATCAACATTACAGCTTCCATTAGGACAATCGCAATTGTCTTTTCCACTACTGCACTTACAATTATTACCATTGCATTTGCAATTATTCGAGGCTCTCAGTGAGATATTACCTGCCTGAATAATGGATCCAAATCCCCCTTTTAGAGAGCCCTCTTTGCTTTCCTCTAAAGGAACAAAATCGTTCTTCACTAAAGAAGCAATTTCTTTTTCATTGATTTTTAACATAACATTTTTTTTAGAAATTAAACAATATTTGTATCTAAGAGAGTTTTAATTCTCTTTTCCACAATTTCTTTTTTATCTTTTTCTTGTAAATGGCAATAACAGCCATTTACAAGATTGCTTTCTAACTTATTTTGACTACATGTACCATGGCACAATGGATATATATCACAATCCATGCAAAATTCATTTCCGTATTTAATGGAGTCCCGTTTTTGAGATTTTTCGTTCCAAAGTAAGTTTCCGGATTTATCTATCATCCCTTCTCTATTTTTATTCGTGAAATCCCGTGCCGTACAGCGGAATAAATCGCCATTATAGTTTATAACTACACTATTTTGTCTATCTGCATAACAACGATATTTTTCTACAGCGAATGCATTACGAACTCTGAAGCCATCTTTTATAAATAAATCTCTAAGTTTTTGCACTTGTTTTTCAGTTCTATCATCTTGCGAATCCTGCCAGACACGATGCATGTCAATGGTAAGATACTTAAGATCCGTTTTGGATATCTCTTTTAAATCAGATAAAACATCAATAAATGAATGTATATTTGATTTTGTATAATTTAATCGGAGACTAACATACATTTCCCTTTTTAATGTTTCCTTTAAATTTTGTAAGATTGAAGAGTAACTTCCTTTTCCACTTTGCGTATGTCTGACCACATCGTGGTAACGCTGATTACTATCAAGAGTGATTTGAAATTCCATAGGAGAATCTACTTTAAGAGTGTCCAATTTATTTATAACAGCTTCCGATAATAAATATGCATTTGTAACAAATGAAATGGATATTTTTTTCCCTCTTTCCTCACAAAGGTTACAAGCCCATTGAGATAACGGATATATAATTTTATTAAATGTAAGTAGCGGTTCCCCACCAAAAAAACAGATGTATAGATTATCTAAAGCTTCATCCATTGTTTTTTTGTTTATAAGTTCTTTTATTGATGATACAACGTCTTCACTCATTACAGTATTCTTATCGTGATCTTCGTAACAATACCAACATCTCATATTGCAATTTAACGTTGGATTAATAGTTATGCTAAAGTCGTTTTCATCCTCTTTCCTCCAATCCATTCTCTGTCTTAAGGATTCGTCCATATTATCCTCAACAATAAACCCCTTATCTACTAAAAACGTATAAAATTCCGGATGTTGCTTTTCTATTTCTGAACAGTTATCTGCTTTATAGAGATTGACCAACATTGGGTCTATCAACGCCAACTCGTCATTGTAAATATTGTATATGACAGTTTGTGTATTTGTATTTAACAAAAAATTGTACTTGCTTTTTTTCATATATAATTAATTTTAATATTACAATTAAACATTATAAACTATTTTTTAAATTTAAAGTATCTATATGTATGGCCTTTATCAATGCGCCGATACATCCATGAGCTAGTGAAGTGTCCCAATAACAGGATTCGTTAGGTAAGAAAATAGGAGCAAATACCCAATCATTAAGGTTGGCATTCCGATAGTCGATACAAATGTCTTCTTTAGATTTTGTTGAAATTTCGTCATTTGTTGATAAATACAGCATTGCATAGTAACAAGATGATAAATCCGATGAATAATCCAGCACTCGTAAAGCTAATTGCCGTAGTTTATTCTTGTATTCACATGTGAAGGAATTGTTATGCATTGTTCTAAGTGATAGATATGCAAATAAACCACCACCACCAGTTGCTATACTATAATCCTCAAACTCATCCCAATCAATGACTTTTAAGGATTCATCAACCATTCGGATCACTTCATCCGGTTTTTCTTTTATAAATCCATGGGAATACAAATACATAACTGCCCATCCGATACCACATATACCCTTTTCAAAATTCCAAGGTAATTCTTCTTCCGATATTGCTTTTTTAATTATACCTAGTAACTCTTCCGCACTCTTCATCCAGAAATCATCCCGGGTATATTTTGCATAATGATACAACCAGATCAGAACCGCAGATTTTCCCTCAAATATTCCATAATCTTCAGGCATATTTCGATACACATATTGGTTAAAAATCGTTATCCTATTTAAGCAGCTATCAACAATCTTAGCTTCATACGAGATTGATTTCATTTGCATATTCAATACCTGGTCAATAGAATTGGTGAAAATCGAACTGTAATATTTCTTTGCATCCTTAATTTCTTCCTCATATTCCTTCAAAATGTTTTTTGCTCTCAAATAAGTATTTCGATTTTTCAGTAAGGCCACGGCATTGGACATACAATTCAAATTCTGCGGAAGAAGGAGTTTAGAGATTAACAAGCTGTTATATACTTCGTCTTCGTTGTATCTTTTGTATGGGGAAGCGTCCCTATATATATGACCGATTTCCACATCCTTAAGCAATAAACATTTCCCACCTTCCAACCATACCTTTAAACTGATAAAAGCTTCATCACTTCCGTAATATCGTAAACCTTCAAGCCCTCTTAGATACTCCCAATATCTTTTACTCGCAGCATATCCCGCTCCTAATACTGCTGCTATTTCTTCGATTTGCTCATTTTTGTTCTTTTCCTTGTAATCCCATTGAATACCTGGTAAACAGTTGTCTTTATCAAAGGATATGTAGGCTCCAAACACTTTGGAACATTTCTTATTAATGGTGACAAGACCGTTTAAGTCCTTTTTCAAAAATCTTGTTTGACTACACAAGAGACATCTATCATCTTTTTCTAAAACAGAGACAATTCTTTCCACCCACAATGTATCATAAAATCTCATGTGAGCATCTAACAAAATAAAAAACGGAGTTTTACAAAGACTTATTCCGAAATCCCGACTGGCTGCGACTCCGAGTCTATCCTTATTGTATACATAAACAACATGGTAAGGTAAAACATCTCTTCGATAGTTATAGCCATCATTTGATTGATCATTAATTACAATAATATCAACGTTTTCACCTGCCGTTTCACGGATACTCTTTACTGTATTTCCGACCTCTTCTTTTTCATTTAGAAATGGGATAATAACAGTCAATTTATTGAGTGTGTCCGGAATTTCATAGGGATGTGTTTCTGCCCATAGCGCTTCATCGCGTGCAATCCATTGGCTGAGTTCTTTTTGGATTTGTTTTGCTTTCTTATATTGTTCATATTGGTGTATAGAACTTATTTGTTCGGATGAAATCCGATATTTTAGTACAGGTTTGTCTAAATTCATTATATAAAGACCTGCCATAGCTGCCTGTGACCAAAAATGATAATCTTCAGCATATTTGAACTTTTCATGGTATTGAATCTTTGTTTTAAGAATGCTGGCTTTCCGCATCATAACTGTCGGATTTAAGATGCAATTTCCTACTAGCAAATCATTTATAGTAACGATTCCTTTGCTTCCATTAAACTTTTCTTGATTTCCTCCCCAATAATGTACCCCACCTCCAAGAATATCCGTTTGCGTATGTGATTCCATATAGGTATATTGAAAATCCAATCTATCGGGCATCATTATATCATCCGAATCCATTCTTGCAATGTATTTACCTCTTGATTCTTTTATCCCTCTGTTCAAAGAATCAATGTAATCATGGTTATTTCGTATAAGCCGAATTCTTGAATCTTTATAAGATTCCATACATTCGATACAGGAAGTATCGGTGGAGCCATCGTCTACTATGATAAATTCAAAATTGGTGAATGTTTGGTTAAGTGTGCTTTCTATAGATTCTTTCAAATATTCAAGTTTTGTATTGTAAACACACATAACAACGCTGATAACAGGAGACGGATATTTTGTTTTACAAGGAATATTAATAACTTCCTCACTTTCATAC
>JAJBTS010000433.1 GCA_020860885.1 Bacteroidales bacterium | reverse complement strand
ATACCGTACATAATATTTTAGAGTCGGATTGTTTTAAATATATAACCACATCTGGTTTTGCAGAACAGCTCTTACGCCAATACAAAATCCAGTTGCTTCTTCTCCAGATTAGCCCGTACTACTTTTATTTTCAGAGGATCTCCCAAACGATAACGCTGCTTATTCCTTCTACCGACCAAGCTGTATGTCTTTTCATCGAATTCGTAAAAGTCATTGTCCAGATCCCGCATAGGAATCATACCTTCACACATATTATCGTTCAATTCAACGTACAGTCCCCATTCCGTAACACCGGAAATTACACCGTCAAATACCATTCCGATCTTATCCGCCATAAACTCTACCTGTTTGTATTTTATAGAAGCTCTTTCCGCCAAAGCAGCCAGATTTTCCATGTCGGAGGAATGTTTGCATTCATCTTCGACATTTTTCTCAGGGACCGAACGGCCTCCACTTAGATAACGGTCCAACAATCTGTGAACCATCATATCCGGATAACGCCTTATAGGAGAAGTAAAATGAGTATAGTATTTAAAAGCCAGTCCGTAGTGTCCTATATTAAAAGTAGTATACACCGCTTTCGCCATAGCACGTATAGCTATTGTCTCGATCAGATTTTGTTCTTTTTTACCCTGAACAGAATCCAACAGAGAATTAATACTTTTAGATATTTCCGTACTGGAGCCTTTATCTTTCAGTTTATAACCGAAACGACGGATAAACTCCGAGAAGTTTTCCATTTTCTCCGGATTGGGCAGATCATGTACACGATATACAAAAGTTTTGGGTTTCTTTCCTTTGGGAGTCTTACCAATAGCTTCAGCCACGGTACGGTTTGCGAGAAGCATGAATTCCTCAATTAGTTTGTTGGAATCTTTTGCCTCTTTAAAATGGACGGTCACAGGTTTTCCATCCTTGTCAATTTCGAACTTTACTTCCCGGCGGTCAAAGTTTATAGCACCATTGGCAAAACGTTTTTCCCTCAAAATTTTAGCCAGCTTATCCAGAGTAAGAATTTCTTCTTTGAATTCGCCTTCCCCTGATTCTATAATTTCCTGCGCTTCCTCATAAGTAAAACGCCGGTCTGAATTAATGATAGTTCTCCTGATTCTGTAATTTTTGATTTCAGCTTCGCTATTGATTTCAAATACAACGGAAAAGCAAAGTTTATCTTCGTTCGGACGTAAAGAACAAAGATTATTACTTAATATTTCCGGAAGCATGGGAATAGTCCTATCTACCAAATACACCGAAGTAGCTCTCTTAGATGCTTCTTTATCAATAATATCTTTTTGCTTTACATAATGAGTAACATCAGCAATATGGACTCCCACTTCCCAGAGATCGTCTTTTAATTTTTTGATAGATAAGGCATCATCAAAATCTTTGGCGTCTTTCGGGTCAATTGTAAAAGTAGTTGTGTTTCTGAAATCTTCTCTTGCCTGAATGTCTTCTGCAGTAATTTCTTTAGGAATTTTATGAGCTGCCGCTTCCACTGTTTCCGGATATTTATAGGGCAATCCGAATTCAGCCAGTATAGCATGCATTTCCGTATGCTGATTCCCGGCATCACCCAATACATCTATCACCATACCTACCGGATTCTTCGCTCTTTCGGGCCATTCGACAATCTTCACAAGTGCTTTCTGGCCATTCAGTCCGCCCTTCAGTTTATTTTTAGGAATAAATATATCGTTCGATAAAATTTTACTATCAACAATTAAATAAGCATAATTTTTGGTAACCTCCAGAACGCCGACAAAAGTATTCTGTGCTCTTTCCAGAATCTCAATTACTTCAGCTTCTGTTTCGCGGCCTTTACGCTTGGCTAATATCTGCACTTTTACTTTATCTCCGTTCATAGCATGCATGGAATTACGCTCAGCGACAAATAAGGCAGGGCCTCCGTCGTCAGGAATAAATGAATTCTTCCCATTGGAGCGCCGCTCAAATTTCCCTTCTGCCATACTGCCTAAGCCATTCAAAAGATACTTGCCTCTACTTACTTCAACTAAAAAGTCTTCAAGGAACAGTGTGTCCAATATCTCTAAAACCATCATCTTTCCGGCTTGAGTAGTCACTCCTATTTCAGCGCTTACCTGTTTGTAATTCATCGCCTCTTTAGGATAGGTATTGAAAAGGTTTATTATGCGCTGTATAATCTCTCTTTTTTTTAAGCGCTTTTTAGGTTTCATTTCTTTAAATTTCTTTTTTGCCATAATTTATATAATAACTGTTAAACAAAGATAACGAATTATTGTTATTACATTATAAACTATATTTGTTTTTATCGTAATTAAGTTTAATTTTGCCTATTCGGCGCATAAATCATAATATTATCAAAAAGACAGCCCGCATATTAATCATACTGATTACAGTCCTTATAGCTCTGGTACTGTTAGTATACCTTTTGTTATGGTTACCTCCCGTTCAACAGAAAATTAAAGATATTGCCCTCAGGGAAGTTATGAAAATAACAGGTAACCGGATGAGTATCGGAGAATTTAATTTCCGTCCTTTCAATCAGTTAAAGTTGAACCGTATTTATGTAGAGGATCTGGAGGGGGATACTTTACTGTATGCAGATAAGCTTTCTGCCGGATTTGATTTGTTCAAAATCCTGGACAATCAACTTCTTATTAACACAATCGACCTGGATAATTTCGTTGCGAATGTAAATAAAGATAGTCTGAATGGTGATTTTAATTTCCAGTTCCTGATCGACGCTTTCTCTTCAGGTGAGCAGGATACAACTTCCACATCATCTATGGTTATACAAATCAATGATATTAAAATTAACAACGGCCGTATTAATTACGACATACTTTCTGAAGAAGTATTAAATGATTCCGTTTTTGATTACAATCATATTCATATACGCGATTTTGAAGCTCATATAGATTTGAATTCCATCGACATAGAGGACCTGGATGCTAAAATAGAGAATCTGTCGTTGCGTGAAAGAAGTGGCTTAGTCTTACAAAACGGGCAGGTAAATGTTACTTCACAAGGGAAAAGAATCGATCTGGAAGATCTTCAACTCCGGTTTCCCCGCTCGCAACTTGAAATTCCCGAGGCCTGGGTCGATTATACCAATTACGAATTAGCAACTATGACAGAAGGAGCTCAGTATTTCCTTCAATTAGGTGAAAATACCATCTACCCTGCCGACTTCCGGATGTTCTACCCGGATATCGTTTATTTTGAAGATGAATTAACTTTTTCAGGAAGAGCGGAAGGTACTTTACCACAAATAAACATTCCCGCCCTACAAGCGACTTACGGAAATCATATAGGATTAAACTTAAATGCTTCTCTTCAGGATTTGAATCATTGGGAGAATACTCCTTTGGAATTAAATCTCGATCATTTAAGAATAGATACGTATGGTATCGAGAAATTAATGAATTTCGGTTCCACAACCTCCCCGCAGCAGCTGCCTGTCCGCATCGGATCCATCAATCTTACCGGAAAAGTGGAAGGACGCTTGCCCGATTTACTGCTCGAGGTTTCTGCACAAAGTGACAGAGGAACACTTTCCCTGAACGGAAGCGGAGGATATGAAGTAGAGTCAGGAAATGCTGATTTCAATGCCAGATTGGCTTCCAATAACTTCGATATAAGAACATTAATGCAGGACACTACTTTCGGAGTAGCCAGCCTGCAAATTCATGCAATAGGCAATATTACCGGATCCGGAAACATGAACGTGCAGGCGAATGCAAATATCGACCGCTTTGATTTCAACGGATATCCGTACAATCAGATACAGGCAGAAGGTACGTATGCAGGAGACAGTATACAATTTTCTTTGAATTGTGAAGATATCAATCTGCCCGTATATGCGGAAGGACGCGCCAACATAGGACAAAGAAATCCGTATGCCAATCTTTATCTGAGAGCAGACTCCATAAAAGTAGACACTCTCAATTTTCTTCCGGATTATAACGATGTAATTGTGGCCGCTGCTATTAAAGCAAATGTAAACGGATTCGATCCGGAGAATATGGACGTAGATTTATCTGTAGATAGTTTATATCTACATACCTCCCAGGGAGTTTTCTACGAACCTTCTCTTTCATTGACTTATCTGGCCGCAGACAGTAGCAGGAAAGCTGTAGACATCGATTCAAGACTTATTACCGGAAACATCCGGGGACAGTTTACTTATGCCGGATTAATGGAGTCGGTAAAAGAAACATTCCCTATGTTTTTCGCCGATAGCAGGCCGGATCCAAGAAAGAAAGACCTGTTTAATGAAACCTTAAATTTCCGGATCGGGATGAACGAAATCAACTCCTTATCGGACTTATTACAGTTACCCCAGTCAATTCCGGATTCTATCTTATTAATGGGGCGATACAACAACGACGGATCAAACATGAATCTGGCTGCCAGCGCTTACACTATGTTTACAGAATCAGATACAATTATTGCCAGTGTGATATTGAGGAATATTGAAAACAGACTCGGCGCCAATATTCATCTGGACAATAAATCATCGAACTATGATTTTGACGGAGGTGTAGATGCAGAAGTAGAATTTCTGCCCGTAACAGGAAGTTCCATACCGGAGATGAATATAACTTTTAATCCTTCCGTATGGGTATTGAATGAAACATTTTTTGACTTTAATCCTTCCAAAGTAGAAATAAGGGAAAATCGTTATACGGTAGAGGACCTGTCTTTATCACATATGGACTCCCCTAATGAATACATCCGGCTGAACGGAGTTGTTTCCGCTGCAAGAGAAGACAGTTTATCCGTAGATATTTCCCATTTCCAATTCGGAACCATCTTCGGAGCTATGAAGGCGGATATGCCTTTATCAGGAGAAGCAAACGGAAGAATTACTGCACGCAGCATTCTGGCAACGCCTTTTGTCTTCACCAGGAATCTTTCTATCAATAATATTATTTTTGCGGAAAATGAAATTGGAGATATCAACATTCAAAGCGGATGGAACAGCGAAAGAAACGGAGTAGCATTACGGGCTACCCTCGATCATCCCCAGCGCCAGCAATCTGTTATATCCGGATTTATATTACCGGAAAGGGATTCTTTGTCTTTGAATGCCCGTATCAGAGATATCCGTATGGATTGGATAGAACCCTTAGCGAACGGCGCCCTATATGGTCTGAAAGGAAATGTCGGTGCCAATATAAGAGTAAACGGCAGACTCCAACAACCCAATATTACCGGAACTGCCTACTTCGACCAGGCGCAATTGGGTGTGAGCATGTTGAATACGCTCTACTCTTTTTCAGACTCCATATATATTCATCCGAACAGAGTGGAAGTAAGACAATTTGCTATCAGAGATGAAAACAACAACCGTTTAACGATCGACGGAAGAGTCTCTCATCATAATTTCACCGAGTTAGACCCGAATATCTCGATTGCTTTTAATAATTTTCAGGTAATAAATAACGAACAACAAACAGATAGTTTATTCTACGGAAACCTTCGGGCAAACGGCCGTCTGAGGTTTACCAAAGTAAATGAAGACTTTCTACTTTCCGGAAATATCAGTCATGCCGATGATGCCAGGATCATGATCAATATTCCTTCCTCAGCCAGTGCTGCACAAAGATATAATTTTGTGACGTATGTGGATGCTCTGGGGCGTCCATTAACGGAGCCGGAAGAAGAGATAGAAGTACCGTCTTTCATTCTTCCTTTCCGGGTGAATATATCCCTGGCCTTAAATTCCGGACTGGAAGCGGGAGTCGTATACAACCGGGCTACCGGTGATGCGGTGGAGGCTTCCGGTAATGGAACCATTGGATTTATTTATGAATTAGGATCTTCTAATATGAGTTTGTCAGGAGATTTCACTTTGCAAAGAGGAAAAGCGACTCTATCTTTATTAGGACTCACAACAAAGACATTCACCGTGCAACCGGGAAGCACACTTACTTTCAGGGGAGATCCTCTGAATACTTCTTTCGACCTGACAGCTCTTTATACGGTACGGGCCGATATGACTACTCTGGACCAGAGCTTTGGAGATATACTTGCCAGGAGCCGTATACCCGTAGTGGTTTCGATCACGGCTACAGGAAGTATGAACGACCTCGATCTTCAATACAACATCGATGTTCCCAATCAATCCGAAGAAGTCCAGCGAAGAGTCGACGGACTGCTCTATACAGACGATATCAAAATCCGGCAAGTGGCGTATTTATTGGCAACGGGAAATTTCATGCCTCCCGATTCCAATACTCCGGGCACTGGCGGAAACCTGTTAACCTCTGTCGGTTCCAGCGCTCTGAGCACTGCTTTGAACAGCGCTTTAGCCGGAATACTACAGGATAACTGGTCGATAGGTACCGAGTTAAGAGCCGGCGATGATGGCTTTAACGATATGGATGTGGATGTAAATATATCTACCCAGCTATTCGATAACCGCCTCACCATAAACGGAACCCTTGGGTACACAAACGATCAAAGCCTTACAAACAATTTCACGGGTGATTTCGAAGCGGAATATAAGTTAATTCCTTCGGGTAATATTGTACTCAGGGCATACAATAAAACAAACAACACCAAATATTTTGAAACAGCCCCATATACACAAGGTTTAGGTGTTGTATATAAACGAAATGCAAAAACATTCGGAAAACTTTTTGATCGATTGATATGGAGAAGAAATACTTCGTCTGAAGAATTTGAAGTCGAACCTGTTGTTCCGGTTGATGATGACGAAGCTACAGAGCCTGAACCGGACGAGCAAGAGGTTGAAAATGCTTTAACACAATAGAATGATGTGGAAAATAAAACCCATAAAAAAAGCGCTGGTAACAGATTTTAATTTGTTGTCCCGGCTATTTATATCCTTTATCTTTTGTATTGTATTTTTTTCTTCCTGCAATACTACAAAGTTTATCCCGGAAGGAGAATATCTACTGGATAAAGTAAATATTGAAATGGATGACGATGGCGTCAGTGAGTCTCAGTTAACTCCTTTTATTCAACAGAAACCGAATAATTCCACATCTGTAGGTATATACAATCTGGTAGATAATGATTCTAATTTTTTCAAAAGAGCCATCCGCAAATTAGGAGAGCCGGGTATAATTTACAAAAATAATCTGGTAGACCTGTCGGTAGAAGAGTTGACTGCCCAGATGCATAACCTGGGCTATCTGAATGCGGATGTTTCTGCGGAAGTGGATACTGTCTCAGCAGAAAAAAAGGCACGGGTTACTTATTACATACATAATGGAGAACCCTACCGCGTCAGAAACTTCAGAAACGATATTTCTATTATGAATACCGGACGGAGATCCGGATCCCGGGGTGGTATCTCCAATTTCTTTCGCCGGAATAATACACAACAGGAGAATGATTCAACATCCCCACCCCGAAGACAAGGAAGAAACAGGGGTCTGATCCGGGAAGGAACTATTTTTGATATGAATATTCTGGAAGATGAAATAAACCGGGTAAGTCAGTCACTCCGCAACCGTGGATATTATGCACTGACTCCTAACAATCTTCATTATCTGGCAGATACAACGTTACGGACCAATCAGGTCGACCTGACCATGATATTATTGGATAGTGTGCAGTCTGCCGTGCCCTATACGATCGAGAGGGTAAACGTATTCAGCGGATTCGATCCTGCACAACGAGATTCTTATATAATAACAGATTCTGTTGTTCAGGATGGAATAAATATTTATTACGACAACCAGGAATATTTAAGGCCGCGGGTAATAGCAAGAAGAATTCTTGTTCAGCCAGGTAACTTATACCGTGAAAGGGCCGGTGAATCGACCTACAATCTGCTACAGTCGTTAAGCGGAATGGGAAGAGTGGATATGCAGTACCAGGAAAATAATTATGCAGATTCTACTTTGTTGGATTGTAATATTTACCTCACTCCGGGCAACAACCACTCCATAGAATTAGGAGTGGAAGGAACCAATAAAGCGGGTGATTTAGGGATCGCCTTAGATGCCCGGTATGGAAACCTGAATATCTTTAACGGAGGTGAAGTCTTTAATGTACATATGCGTACCGCTTACGAATTTGTAAGATCGAGGGATGAAGACGAAATAAATAACAATTATTACGAAATAGGCATCACGCCTTCTCTCTCTTTCCCAAGTTTACACTTGCCTTTTGTTAACAACTGGTTTGCCAATCGATTTACATCTCAAACCACCTATAGCTTGGGTTATAATATTCAAAGAAGACCTGAATTTGCCCGTAATTTTTTCAATTTTAACTGGAGATTTAGCTGGAGCAGCCAAAGAAATATACTTTCACAGAATTTAAGTTTGATAGATATCAATTATGTAAACATGCCCTGGAAATCTGCTAAATTTGATGAATACCTGAACAGTATCGACACCCTGTCACGTTACAGTTACAACAATGTATTCACAGCAGGGTTAATGTACAACCTGATTTATACAAACTCTGCCAGAGGGGGTGCCAGACAGAATTTATATACTATCCGTTTCAGTGCAGAAACCTCAGGAAATGTTTTAAGTTGGTTTTTTTCGGCTTTTAATGCGAATAAATCTTCCACGGGTCAATACAATATATTCGGCAATCCTTTTGCTCAATATGTAAAGGGTAATATCGATTTTTCACAGACCTTTCCTTTTACTTCTTCCAATAGCCTGGCTTTTCGTATAGGAATCGGAGTAGCTTATCCCTATAAGAACTCTTCTATTATGCCGTTTGAAAAAAGGTATTTTGCGGGGGGGCCCAACCACGTAAGAGGATGGAGTACCCGTTACCTGGGACCAGGCTCGTACAATGGAGAAAGTGGAAACAATATCGCAGTACACGTCGGAGATATTAATTTTATTACGAGTGTGGAATACCGGCACAAAATATTACCCTGGTTTGAGCCTGCTGTCTTTATGGATGCAGGAAATATATGGACTATAAAGTCTTATGATAGTCAGCCCAATGGTCTTTTCAAATGGGATAAGTTTTACAAAGAAATAGCCGTGGCTACGGGAATAGGCCTGCGTTTTGATTTAAGTTTCCTGATTATCCGCCTGGATGCAGGAACAAGAGTCTATGACCCCGCTAAAGCAGAGGGCGACCGCTTCGTTCTTTTTAAAGGTAAATTCTTTAATAACTCCGCTCTGCACTTCGCTATCGGATACCCTTTCTAATCAGTTAACAGTAAGCAGTTAAACAGTCACCAGTAAGTAGAGAACAGTAGGCCAGATATTATCTTCTGATAGTGATAAATACTGTTCCACTTTCTTAATGCTTTTCGCTACCTTTTTGCGATAAGTATCACTACCCCGTCGAGATACTCTTCGCGACCCTCCTGCGGTAAGTATTTCGACCTCCCCGAGATACTCTTCGCGACGGGGTGTTAATACTCTTCGCTAACCCGTCGAGATACTCTTCGCAACGGAAGGTAGATACTCTTCGCAAACAGGTATAAATACTCTTCGCGAATTGTCGTTAATTTTGTTTAGGATTCTTTGAAATTTTTGCACGTACGAAAATTTCAAATGCGACTGCGATTTTAAAAAATGGGACGTGCGAAAATTTCAGATCGCCTGCATCTTTTCAAATGATTCACTGCTTACTGTTAACTGTTTATTGTTAACTGGTGTCTTGTGACTGCTTTTACATTAGTGGGGCAAACAGGCGGACAATGGATTCCAGCAACCTTTTCCATCTGCTGCGTTTGATCCATTCTTCATAAACAACTTCATCGCAATTATTCATGTCTTCGGCAAAAATAGCTTTGTTTTCGGCAGCTACATTTTCATCGTACATGTAGCAGTTGATTTCAAAATTGGTTTCCAGACTTCTGAAATCTAAATTGCAGGAACCAACAACAGAAATATAATCGTCTACAACCATAGTTTTTGCATGAATAAACTTATCCCTGTTTTCATAAATCTTCATTCCGGATTTAAGCAACTCTTCGTAATAAGAATGGGACGCCGGATCAATATAAGGAGAATCAGACCTTCGTGACACCATCAGCCGGACATCGATTCCACTCAAACATGCGATTTGTAAAGCTTCGAAAAGAGAGTTTGTAGGTAAGAAGTAAGGAGTTTGAAGATAAATATATTTTTTTGCACTCAAAACAATACTAACAGTTGCCTGAAGTAAGTTAGAATATTCCGTATACGGTCCACTGGTTACAATCTGCATCAGATTTTTTGTAAAGACAGAAGTCGGTGGAAAATATCTTTGAGTATCTTCCCAATGCCTTCCGGAAGAATACCAGTCTATCATAAAATTAGCTTGTAATCCATAAGCGCCCATTCCTTCTATACGCAGATGCCTATCCCTCCAATTCGGATTGATGGAATAGTCATTTGCCACATTCATTCCCCCTACATATCCGGTATTTCCATCAATAACGACTACTTTACGGTGATTCCTGTAGTTTATTTTACTACTCTGCAAAAGTGGATAACGGGTTTCCATCAAGGAAGCAACTTCCACACCTGCCTCTTTCATTTCGTAATAAAATTTCCGGGGAACTCTCCAATTGGCTACATTATCATAAATAAAGCGGACTTTCACTCCTTCCGATGCCTTCTTCATCAACATCTGCTTTACGACCTTACCCGTATCGTCATTCTTGAAAATAAAAAACTCCATATGGATATGGTCTTCTGCCTTCTCCATATCTTCTAACAATGCTTCAAACATTCGTTTGCCTGAAGTGATCGTTTCCACCTTACTACCCTGTAATATGGGAGAGTGATTGTTGCTTTTGAGCAGATTAACCAGATTGTTATAGTCTGGTAATACATTCGCCTGATCTTCACTCAGCAGTTCTTTGAAGCTGAGGTTCTTGATTTTATTGTAATACCTCTTATTTACCAGTCTTTGCTTGCGGGTATCCTGACCGAAAACATAATAAAAGATCAAACCAAAAATAGGAACAAATACCAATACGAGGAGCCATGCAATAGTCTTGATTGGATTTCTGTTTTCCGTAAGTACTATTAAAATGGTTCCCACAATCAGCACTATATAGATCACAGAAATGATTGTTTGTATAACCGATATGTCCAGTGACATTGAATCCCTCTTTTAACT
>JAJBTS010000070.1 GCA_020860885.1 Bacteroidales bacterium | reverse complement strand
CGATAAAAACTGAATGATAGAAAGAATCATTATTTTGGAGGTGATAGCCCATGTAAGCTTTTATGGAGCTAATAATTCAAATATCCAATTAATCAAATCCTTATATCCTAAACTGAGAATCGTGGCTCGTGGAAACGTAATGAAAGTAATCGGAGACGAGCAGGAACTGGTCGCTTTTGAAGAGAAAGTCCAGGAGTTGGAGAACTATTACCAGACATACAATGTTTTGACGGAAGATGCTATACGAAAAATTGTGAAAGGTATACACGATAACAACTCTCCCGCCAGGCAAGAGAACCTGATTATTTACGGGATGAACGGAAGCCTATTTTAGCCCGTACGGAAAATCAGCAAAGACTGGTGCAGGAATTCGACCGCAACGATATGTTGTTTGCTGTCGGGCCGGCTGGATCCGGAAAGACTTATACGGCTATAGCTTTGGCTGTAAAAGCATTGAAAAATAAAGAAGTAAAAAAGATCATACTAAGCCGTCCGGCTGTAGAGGCCGGGGAGAAATTAGGTTTTCTGCCGGGCGATATGAAAGACAAAATAGATCCTTACCTGCAGCCGCTGTACGATGCTCTGGAAGATATGATCCCTGTTCCGAAACTGAAAGAATATGTGGAGAACAAGGTTATTCAGATCGCTCCTCTGGCATTTATGCGCGGACGCACGTTAAACGATGCTATTATCATATTGGACGAGGCCCAGAATACCAACATACAACAGATGAAGATGTTTCTGACTCGTCTGGGTATGAATGCAAAAATGATTATTACCGGAGATATTACGCAGATCGATCTTCCTCCTTCCCAACGTTCGGGTTTGATCCATGCTATGAGGATCTTGAAAGATGTAAAAGGGATCGCACAGATCGAATTTGGTAAAAAAGATATTGTCCGTCATAAATTGGTTCAGCGGATTGTCGATGCCTATGAAAAACACGATGCACAAAAGAAGGAAATACAACTAAATAAAGAAAACAAAGAATAATATGAAAAATACTTTAGTAAGAACTGATTTTAATTTCCCCGGTCAGACTCATGTATATCATGGTAAAGTAAGGGATGTGTATTCCATTGGTGAAGATGTTTTGGTTATGATCGCTACAGATCGTATCTCGGCTTTTGATGTGATCCTTCCCCAGGGAATTCCGTACAAAGGGCAGGTGCTTAACCAGATAGCTGCGAAGTTCCTGGATGCAACCGCCGATATTGTACCGAACTGGAAATTAGCTGTTCCCGATCCTATGGTAACCGTAGGTGTAAAGTGCGACCCATTCAAAGTCGAAATGGTTATCCGGGGATATCTTACCGGAAGTGCCTGGAGAGCTTATAAAGCAGGAGAAAGAACGCTGTGCGGCATTTCTTTGCCGGAAGGAATGAAAGAAAACGAAAAGTTTCCTACTCCTATCGTTACTCCCACCACGAAAGCCGATGAAGGGCACGATGAAAATATCTCCAAAGAAGAAATAATAGCTCAGGGGTTGGTTAGTAAGGAAGATTACGAACAACTCGAAAAATATACCCAGGCATTGTTTCAAAGAGGTACGGAGATGGCTGCTTCCAAAGGGTTGATTCTTGTGGATACGAAATATGAGTTCGGAAAGAAAGATGGAAAGATCTATCTGATCGACGAAATCCATACTCCGGATTCTTCCCGTTATTTTTATGCGGAAGGTTATCAGGAAAGATTTGACAAAGGAGAAGAGCAGAAACAGTTATCCAAGGAGTTTGTCCGCAAATGGCTGATGGAAAATGGTTTTCAAGGTAAAGAAGGTCAGCAGGTTCCTGAAATGACTCCCGAATATTGTGAAAGTGTATCCGAGAGGTATATCGAACTCTATGAGAAAATTACAGGCGAGAAGTTTGTAAAAGCAGATATCAGTGATGTCCCTGTCCGGATAGAGAAGAATATTACAAATTATTTGAAACAATAGAATATGGATCGGTACGGATTGATTGGCTATCCTTTGGGTCATTCCTTTTCCAAAAGTTTTTTCAACGACAAATTTGAAGCGGAAGGGATAGATGCTGAGTATGTTAATTTTGAGATTCCTTCTATCCAGGATTTTAAGTCTGTTGTAAAAAATAATCCTGACCTCAAAGGGTTGAATGTTACTATACCTTATAAAGAGCAGGTTATACCTTTTTTAGATAAGGTCAGCGACAACGCCAAACTGATCGGAGCAGTGAATGTTATTGCTTTTGAAAGGAATAAAAGCAACAAGTTACGATTGGTTGGGTATAACTCGGATATTATCGGATTTAAAAATTCCATCGAGCCTTTGATTCTTCCCCATCATAAAAAAGCTTTAGTACTTGGAACGGGTGGTTCGGCCAAAGCGATCTTTTACGGTCTTACGCAGTTAGGAATTGAACCTACGTATGTTTCCCGTACGAAATCTTCTCCGGATATGCTGACTTACGCCGAGTTGTTGCCGGAGGTAATCGAATCTCATACGATAGTAGTTAACTGTACGCCGGTAGGTATGTGGCCGCAGGTGGATATCTGCCCCGATATCCCTTATCATTTCCTTACCGACCAGCATTTATTGTACGATCTCCTGTACAATCCCAACGAGACTTTGTTTATGAAGCAAGGCCGGGAGCGGGGAGCCACAGTGAAGAATGGTTTGGAAATGTTGCTGCTACAAGCCTTCGCCAGTTGGGATTTCTGGCAGGCAAGCTGATATTCCGGAAAGTAGTATAAAGGAGGAATCCAAAAAGTAAATAATCTCATCGTTTGGCCCCCAACCCCCTGAAGGGGGCTATTGATATTCAACTGTTTAAGAAGTCCCCTTTAGGGGATTTAGGGGGCAGAAAGTTCTTTGTGGACACCCTCAACAGAAAATATTCTATTGCTTCATCGGGTTTCTTTTTATTCATCCCGAACCAACCTGAAAATATTTTGATAACCCTATCTTTGCGGACTGCAGAACAAGTCTTTTAACAAATAAAATGAACTTTTCCTGATAGGTATCTATATCTTTGTTGTATATTATAGATACATTCTTTTTTCATCTATAGCATCCAAAAAAATGGTACGTCTCATTTTTTTAAATGCGACCACGATTTGAAAAAATGGGACGTGCGAAAATTTACAAACTCTTAATCGAAACAAAACTATGGCAAGACCCTACAAACAAGGAATCGACTACTTCCCTATCGACACAGACTTTTTTACCAACCGTAAAGTCAGGAGAATTATAAAACAATGCGGTTCCGAATCCATTGCTGTATTAATGTCTTTGCTGTGTATCCTCTATAAAGAAAAAGGATATTATACAATTGCAGATGAAGACCTGGTATTCGACCTTTCCGATAGTACCGGAGTGAAAGAAGAACAGGTTAGAGCGATTATTGAAAAAGCCGTAGAGATGGGTTTCTTCGATCGGGGATTGTACAAGACAAAATCTGTCCTTTCTTCTGTAGATATACAGAAACAATACCTGTTGATTACCCAAAAAAGGAAATCTCCGGAATTGATCTCAGAGTATAATTTGTTGGAAGTAAAAAATGAAGGAGAGGATAAAACGGAACTTCAGGGAGGAAATGTATGCTGTAGCGTAGTTAATGATGTCGATAACCGGGTTAATGACGTCGATAATCCACAAATAGAAATAGAAAAGGAAAAAGAAAAAGAAAGAAAAATAGAAAAAGAAACTATCCCCCCAACCCCCTTACCTGACGTGCCTCCTAAAAGTCGGACACTTCCGAAAGGGGGTGACCGGAATAATGATTTTAAAATTAATAATTCTTTAATAGAAGAATTGTATTGTAACTTGCTGATAAACAACGGATATATACCGGAAGAGGAAGAAGTAGAGACGCAAAATGTTGCGTCTCTATCATCCCGGGAAATACCAGTTCTCTTAAATGCTGGTCAATTACACACAGACAGGTATCGGAAACATATTTTCAATAAAATGTTTCACTGGAAAATCCGGCAGGTCTGGCGGCCCCGGGAGCAAACTCCGGAAACCGTACCCAAAGGTCTGTTATACATTTGTGGAGTAAGTAGTAATCCAATGAAGAATCCGGCTATTTATTTTCGATCTTCGAATAATATCTGGGCCGAAAGTCGTCAGGAAGTAAGTTTGGATGGAATACCCAGATCAGATCTTTTAACAGCCAGTCGGGATGAAGAGGAATTTCCCGGTAATAATTCGTTATCATCCGGGTATTGCAACCGTAGACATTCTGATTTTTATAGGCTTTGAAAAGTGTATAATTCGCATTTTCCGAAGCCAACTGTTTGTAAGTCATTTCGTATGGAGCGTAGTATTTGAATAACCAGAAGTCGGCATTTTCGGCTTTATCCAGCACCATTTCGAAATTTAAAGAAACAGAACCGGAGCTATCGTTGTCTTTTAGTATATAAGCAGCTCCTGCGTCGGAAAGTAATTGAGCCATATAGCTTTCTCCTCCGGGCATATGCCAAAAGTCGCCGTATTTTAATTCGGTGAATACAGTCGGTTGAGAACTGATCTTTGAAACAATATCTTTTAGTTCGTTGTAAGATTTGACCGTTTGAAAGAATATAGAATCAGCCTTTTCCTTCCTGTCGAAGAGTAAGCCCAGAAACCGTATCCATTCGGCTTGTCCTAACGGATTGGTTTCCATGTATTCAAAACAGTTGACGACAGGTACATCGATTCTGTTCAACGAATTGACGCCGGAATCACTGATGGGATTGGTAAATATCACTTCAGGCTCAATCAGTATTAGTTTCTCTATGTTTGGATTGGCTGCCTGGCCTATATCTGCTATTTTTCTTTTTTCTATTCCTTCCTGAATAAAAGGAATGTTTATATATTGAGGTTCCGCAACTCCTATCAGAGTATTCAAAACGCCCAGTTCTTCCAGATAACCACAGGTTACGGCAGAAAAGCTGACTGTATTGTCGAGAGGAGTGCGCAGGAGGATTCCTTCCGGTAGATCGGCCGGGAGTTCCTCCGACTTAGGGCAAAGAATGTACGTTTGTAAGATCTGACCGGTTTTCCACGGGTTTTTCAGTTGGACCAGATGGTATTCCGGATGAGTTTCCATGATAAATCCGGTAGCGTAATAAACACTGTCGGCTACTGAATCGTTGGATATATTACCCTTCGATTTATCTCTGCCGGGTTGACAGGATAAAAGGATAAGAAAACATAATAAAAAACAGAATACTCGGGAAAACATACAACGTTAGAATTAAATAAATAAAAATTGTTACTCACTCTTTTTTTCAAAATTCCTGCTTTTATGAAGCTGATCCAAAAGAACTATTAATCCCTAAAGAGAAGGCTCAAAAAGTCAGTAATCTCATCATTGGGCTCCCAAGAGATTGTCCAAAAAGTTAATAATTTCCTTATTGGGCCCCCAACCCCCTAAAGGGGGCTATTGATTATTCAATGGTTTAATAAGTCCCCTTCAGGGGATTTAGGGGTGGGAAGTTCTTTTTGCACACTCTCCTCGTAAGTCGTATCAACCCCTTTTCTTAAAAGAAAATAAACCCTTTCGGATTGATTCCTACGGTTATTTCTTTTTGTTTTATTCCGTCCTGATTGAAAATCAATACTTTTCCCCTTGTAGTATAATCTGTGGTAGATAAATATACATCTTTTGTTTGCGGATGGATTCCAATACCGTATGGAGTATTTGTAATTACTGTTTCATCCGAAATAAAAGGTTGTTCCACAAACTCCTGTTTATCCATATCAAATACACCTATTCCATTGTGGGTAGAACCCGATTCTTGGTGGGTTACATCGTAAAAGTAAATTTTATCTTCAAATATCTGGAAATCCTGTTTCGGATGATCTCCAAGTTCAAAGACTTCTTTGGTATACGTATCCACTCTTTGGAATCCTCCCGGTATGCTTCCGACAACCCCTTGATAAGTGAGATAGATATTTCCATTGCCGTCTGCTTTGACCCGGAAAGGATTGAGCCCTACTGTCAGTTTTTCTTCTTCTTTGAAAGTCCTGAGATTAACCACCGATAATGTATTTGCTACATTGGGATAGTTACTACCTCCTGAATTTGCTACGTATATTTTACCATTGGTTATTGCCAGGTCGACAGGATCTTTACCAACCAGGGTATATCCGTCTATTTTTAATGAAGTAGTATCGATTCTCACTATATACCCATCCCGGGTATTGGATTCCTGGCAGGTAACATATATTTTACCGTTGTAGGATTCCATGTATTGGGGAGCTAAGGATTGCAGTCCTTCGATTTCCATTTTAATTTTGTGGGTTTCAATCAGGTACTCTTTCTCCAGCACGGAAATTAATCCCGATCCGGCTACCGAAATGTATATTTTATTTCCGTACAGCTCTATATCCTGTCCTGTTTCTCCTAATTGTCCATTGTAGATATCAGCAATAGTGGTTCCCGTAGTCGGATTGAAATAACTTAAACTGGCATTGTTTTTCGACCAGTCTCCTTCGTTGAGGATTAATACTGCTGAAGTG
The DNA here is from genome assembly GCA_020860885.1 of Bacteroidales bacterium. Taxonomy (GTDB): domain Bacteria; phylum Bacteroidota; class Bacteroidia; order Bacteroidales; family Azobacteroidaceae; genus Azobacteroides. The sequence goes on along the minus strand of JAJBTS010000070.1, from coordinate 4,657 downwards.
TTGTGATCCGGTCTGGGAGGAGGGGTAATATCATCGTTATCGCTACAGCTAAAGATGGAAAAAGATAAAACGATAAGCATTATAAATTGCTTAAGAAAGAGATTTGTACTTTTCATACTTATATTATTGTTAATAATTTACTTTAATTCCGAACCGGAAAGATCTGCCGGGCATAGGGTAGGAGCGGACAATTTCGTATTGTTTGTTTGTCAGGTTCAAACATTCGGCAGATAACTGAATGTTACATTTATCCCATGTCAGCGCTTTTATTATAGATATACTATGATCGGCATAAGAGTCCAGCTTAAATTCGGGTTCTTCGATCTGCATATAATAGCGTTTCCCGCTCCGTATAACGCTGTAGTTAAAATCGGCCCATTTTGTTTTTAAGGAGAAATAACCGGATCCGGAATGTTTCGGGGTATAGGCCAGGATAAGAGTCTGGCCTTCTTTTTTATCCTTCACATGCTGATAGGTATAGCTTCCGCTTATTTCCGCAGTAATGGTTCTGCTTACGTTGACATGGAACTCTATATTTAGGTCTAACCCTTTGATATCTACTTCCCCATGATTTTTAATGGACGGTTTGAACTGGCTTTGCCTGGGTTCAATAACGATCTTGTTTTCTATATTATTATAATAGGTATCCAGGGAAAACGCCAGATAAGGGAAAAGTATTCCTCCGGAACGGTTCACAGTTACACCTATATTGTACTGATGAGCATTTTCCGCTTTTAAGTCGGAATTAATAACGTCGGAATAGTATATATCTCCGAATGTAGGTAGCCTGTACGAGTTTTTATAGAAAGCCCTGATCCGGAGAGACCGGCTTTCGAAAGGTCTGAAAGAAATACCCAGGTAGGGAGATAAATGATTGGTATTTTTATTGGCCGTATTTGCGCTTTTAGAATTGCTTGCATAATGATTCAGTATGCTTCCGGTTAAGGTGATCCGGGATGTTTGATATTTTGCCGAAAAAGAGCTTAACCAGGAAGTCCGGTGCTTGTTACTGATCGTATCACTACTGAAAGTACCTAGTATTCCATCGTTCGATAACGAAAAAGACAATTGGTCGGAAACTTTATAAAGGAAAGATGCATTCAGGTAATATTCTTTCTGATCGTATTCATCCTTCCTGTTCAATTGGAAGTTTCGATAATCCGTTAAAGATACATCGAATTTGGCATTGGTTTGGAATTCCCATTTTTCATGGAGAGGCTGCCGGTAACTGAGTTGGGAAAATAGATTTTTATCTTTGACTCTTTCTCCCGCATTTTTATCCTGATAATAGAAAGACGGACCGGGTATGCCTCTGTCGGAGTCAAAGTAATGAATTTTAGCCAATAACTTACCGCCGTTCCTGAAGTTGCCGTATAAGTTGGTTTCCAGTTTCCAGTTTTCCATATCGGAATTCTGCCTTTTCTTTTTGCTTACGGAATCGTTGGCATATCCATACGTTTGCTTGTAACTATATTCCCCGTTGCTGGAGAGGTATTCGGCAGCAGCTTTCAAAGTAAAAATCTCACTTAATGAAACGGCATATATTACCGAAGGGTTGAACATCCCAAAAGAACCGGCTTTCACAGAAACATTGAGGTCACTTTTTTTATTTGAGATAAAAGGTGAATAAGTGATCATATTCAAACTACCACCAAGTGACTGCAGGCGGGCCGGTAGAAAGATGTCATCACTTTCCCCGATATTCAGTTTAAGCATTTCAATATTTTCCAAAGAAAAACGGCCGATATCTATTTGTCCGGTCATATAATTAGTAACGGGAATTCCATCGTAAGCAACTGTAGTATAATTCGCTCCCATATTACGGATAGAAACCGTTTTCAATCCGCCGATCCCTCCGTAGTCTTTCACCTGAACACCTGAAAAGAATTTAAGGGCATCGGATACCTGGAAGGCGCTTATTTTCTCAAACTTATTTTTTGTAATAACCAGCTGAGGAGAAGTAGAAAGATTGGATCCGGTTTGGATAGGGGTGCTTACTTCGACCCTATTCAAAGGATATGTTTTTAGGGTATCTGATTGAGCGTATAGATACTCCCCAGATAAAACAAGACAAATCAGCGTAAAAAGGAAAAAACTTTTTCTAACCATATTTCAGTTATCAGTCACCAGTGAACAGTAATCAGTGAACAGTAATCAGTCACCAGTAAGCAATTAGTAGTGATTAATACTCAATATCAGTAATTAATAACCATACAGTGATAAAGTATTAGGTAAACGTTTCTTAATTAAAATTGTTAACAGCCACTGCTTACTGTTTACTGTTTACTGTTTACTGTTTACTGTTTACTGTTTTTGCGGCTGCAAAGGTAGATATTTTTTATGTTTTTCTATGCTATTTGTTTTTTTTAAACTACTTTTGTCTACCTTTTTATAGGAGTGTGCATCAATTGGGAGTCTATCCTCTAAATTCTTTGTTATTATGTCCGAATTCAAACTTTTTTACCATAAAGATGGTGCGATTAAAGTCAGTCGCAGTTTAGAATTTCTTAAAAAAACACCTACCGATCAATTTTTATGGATTGACCTTAACGATGTGGATGAAGAAGTGGAATCCCAATTGGAAGATTTCCTAAAAATATACATACAGGAAGAAGAAGAGATGATTGAAATCGAGACTTCTTCCCGTTATATAGAGACCCGTGATACCCTGGTGGTGAATGCGAACTTCTTAATGTCGAACTACGAGAAAAGCCCGGTATCTTTCATTCTGAAAAATAACATACTTATTTCCGTGCGTAGTGATGAATTGGGCTCTTTTACCGAAACGGTGAAGAAAGTCTTCGCTAACCCGGAAAGCTATCCTACCGGCTATCATGTTTTTCTGACCTTATTGGAAACGCGTGTGGAATTTGATGCGGATATGATCGAAGAAATTACCGGTGAGATCACTCATTTAAGTAACAGCATTCAGGACGCGGATGAAACGGCTTTGCTGGAGATCAAAAATCTACAGGAAAAAACGATGATGTTCCGGGAAAATACGATAGACAAGCAAAGGGCCGTATCCAATATGTTGCGCAGTAATCTGGTCCCACACGATCTTCGTTCCAAGTTGACGATCCTGATCAAGGATATTAATTCCCTGTTGGAACACATTCGTTTCAGTTTCGATCGTCTGGATTATCTTCAGGATACTTTCCTGGGGTTATTGAATATTGAGCAGAATAAAATTATTAAGATATTTACGATCGTATCGGTTATTTTCATGCCGCCTACTTTAATTGCAATTATTTACGGTATGAACTTCGGATTTATGCCTGAATTGAACTGGAAATACGGTTATTTACTTTCTCTTTTGCTCATGATAGCTTCTTCCATGGCCATCCTGATCTTCTTTAAAAAGAAGAAATATCTTTAATTTTAACCTTCTGATTGCAAACAGGAAAGTTGTATTAACCAGGAGCATGTTAATTTTTTTGTATATTAAAAAATACCATTCTTAGAGGATATATACAAAATTGTTGTTATTTTTGCCGGAACGGTACAATTTATAACTCCTGTTATAAGAAATACAAAAAAGTTAGTAATTTTAATTGAATGATCATGAGAAAAATTTTGTTGACGTTAGCAGTCGGTTTATTAATCGTTTCCTGTGGAGATAAAAATAAAGGAAACGAAGGGACACAGTCGGGTTTGTTGCCTGCCAATTTTGAATATAAAACAGAAACAGGTAGATTAAATAAACTCCATGTAATGAAAAATGCTTCCGGATTGGAAGTGGCGGTAATCAATGTCGGAGCTCGTATTGTATCTGCTATGGTTCCCGGTAAAGACGGTAGTATGGTGAATGTAATTGCAGGATATGAAGATATCCAACCTTATTTGCAATTGAAAGATTACAGCGGAGCAGTATTAGGCCGTTATGCGGGAAGAATCTCCGGAGGAGAAATATCACTGGATCGTGTAACTTATCGTCTTCGTACAAACGAAGGAGCAACGATGTTAAACGGAGGTCCGCGTGGGTTCAGCACCCAGTTTTTTGATATAGAACAACCGAATGAAAATACATTGGTATGTACTTATTTCTCCCAGGAAGGAGAAGAAGGTTTCCCAGGTAATTTAACTATGACTGTTACTTATAAACTTACAGACAATAATAGCCTGGATATTACTTATGAGGCTACTACCACCCGGGCTACTTTCCTGAATGTGACCAACCAGTTGCAGTTTAACCTGTCGGGTGTAACTTCAGGTTCTATTGCAGACCAGTCTTTGTTTGTAGATGCATCTTCTTACGTTGAAGTGGATAATAATAAAATACCTACAGGCAGAATAGTTCCGGTAAACGCAGATATTAATTTTTCTTCTTCCAAAGCACTTTCTGCAGGAAGCCCTTACGATGTAATGTATGTCTTGAATAATCCGGGGGAAAAAACAAATCTGGCAGCTAAATTAGCAAGCTCTACTACCGGAGTAAATGTTGAAGTTTATACTACAGAGCCTGGTATTCAGTTGTATACCACAACGGAAAAACCTACCGTGATTTTACAAACACAACATTTCCCGGATTCTCCTAATCAGGAAGAATTCCCTACTACTATTTTACGTGCAGATTCAACTTTCTATAGCAATACTATTTATAAGTTCGGAATTGAAAACTAATAAATATTGTAGCATTTAAAGTTTTGATATGCTA
>JAJBTS010000237.1 GCA_020860885.1 Bacteroidales bacterium | reverse complement strand
ATTAAGAATTCCTAACAATGCGCGTTAATTTTAACTTACTCTTATTTTCTTCAACATTTCTTATCAACCTGTGACTTTTATTAAAATAATTTCTACCTTTGCAGAGAAATTTTGGTTTTGAAACATCATTCGATGTTCAGATTAAAAGGGAATCAGGTGAGAATCCTGAACAGTCCCGCTGCTGTAAGCTCCTATTCCGTTGTCAATCAATGGAAAGGACTTCAATCAAAACTCAAGTCACTGCCTATTATGGGTGGGAAGACAGATTGAAGTCCGGAGTAAGTCAGAAGACCTGCCAAGATGTATAGTGTTAAAAGCTTTCGAGGAATAGAGCTTGAGACAAACTAAGTAGTTTAAGAACTACAGTTTATCCCAACTGAATATTATTTTACGGAAGCTGTTTGATGAATTTATCAATACAGCAAAATGTTTCTTAACAGCAGGTATTTAAGTCTTTTAGTGCTTCTTATTTTGACCCTTTCAGTTCAGGCTCAGAATAATAATGATTTAATAAGCAGGTTAGACAGTCTTCAACGTCTGAATGAAGTAACTATCGTTGCCAATAGATATCAGGAAGTTATCCCTTCACAAAAACTTTCGGGAGACGAGTTAAAACGCTTAAATGCTCACTCTGTTGCCGATGCTATAAGATATTTTTCCGGAGTACAAATCAAGGATTACGGGGGAATCGGAGGAATAAAAACCGTAGATATACGCAGCATGGGTAGCCATCATATGGGAGTCTTCTACGATGGGATCCAATTGGGAAATGCACAAAACGGACAAATCGATCTGGGTAAATTCTCTCTGGATAATATAGAAGAAATATCCCTTTTCAATGGCCAGAAAAGTGAAATATTCCAGCCCGCCAAAGATTACGGATCGGCAGGAAGCATTTACCTACGCACACGCATACCCCAGTTTTTAGGCAACAAGAAAACCAACCTGAGAGGAATTTTCCGCACCGGATCGTTCGGATTAGTCAATCCGTCGGTTTTATGGGAACAGAAAATCACACCGGCAATTAATTTTTCTTACAATATAGAATATACCTACGCACATGGGAAATATAAATTCAGAAACCGAAAAGTAAATCCGGATGGAAGTGTGGCATGGGATACTACAGCTACCCGTCAGAACGGACAAATTTATGCTTTACGGCAGGAAGGAAGTCTGCACGGATATATAAATCAGGGTAAATGGAATGCAAAAGCATATTATTACATCTCTGGGAAAGGAATTCCCGGCGCTATAGTCAACAACGTTTGGGAAAACGCAGCAAAACAATGGGATCAAAACTTTTTTGCCCAAACTCATTTCCAAAAAGACTTTAATAAATATAGTCTGATGGTAAATGCAAAGTATGCTCATGATTATATGCACTTTCAGAATTTTGATACGGCAGCTTCCCCTTTTCATCACGAAAAAATATTAAAAGAAGTAATTGAAACCGATTCTTCCTGGATCCTTCAATCCAAAGGAATCGATAATTATTTCTGGCAAAAAGAGTTTTATATTTCTGTTGCCAACCGGTATTCTATTTTTCCCAACTGGGATGTATCTCTCTCGTCAGACTACCAATGGAATTCTCTGGATGCCAGCCTGAAAGAATTTGTGTATCCGCGTAGAAATACGGCTCTGATTGCAGCTGCTACAGCGTTTGAATGGAAAAGAATAAAAGCTATGGCGAGTTTTCTGGGTACATTCGTAAAAGATAACATTTCCCGCAACCCAAACGATAACTCAAAAACAGCTCCTTCCAAAGAAGAATATACTCCGGCCGCGTTCCTGACCTATCAACCTTTTGATTCTAAAAATTTCCTTATCCGTTCTTTTTACAAAAAGATTTTTCGCATGCCAACCTTCAACGATCTCTATTATACCGACATAGGAAACATTCATTTACGACCGGAATATACCGTTCAATACAATCTGGGAGCTTTGTATACCAAAAAGCTGAATAATCTATTGAAGGATATAAATATCAAAGCAGATATATACTACAATGAAGTAACGGATAAAATTGTCGCTGTGCCTAAAGGAAACAGCCAATACCGGTGGATGATGATGAATATCGGGAAAGTCAAAATTAAGGGTCTGGATATTTCCTGCACCGGAAACTGGAACTTATTCAAAGATCTCTTTATAAGAACTCATATCAATTATACCTACCAGAAAGCTCAGGATTATTCCGATCCCAGCGATAACGGCGATGGGGGAAGTTATAAAGGACAAATAGCTTATATACCCTGGCATAGCGGGTCTGCCATTATCGGAGGGATGTATAAAGACTGGGATTTTAATTACAGTTTCATCTATGTCGGGGAAAGGTACGACAATTCTTCTAACATCATCGAAAACTACCTTCAACCCTGGTACACCAGTGATCTTTCAGTAGGAAGATTGTTTTCTTACAAAAAAACCGAATATAAAATTACTCTGGAAGTGAATAATATTCTTAACCAGAGTTACGAAGTAGTACGCAATTACCCCATGCCGGGACGAAATTTCAAAGTGATTTTAAGAGCTACATTATAAAATATTCTACTATGAAACATATCAAACATATCAGTACATTCTTATTTGTTCTCGTTGCTTTCTTTTCTTGCAGGGATGAAGATGATATTTACAAAGCAGCATTTGTTCCGGTCGATATACCTCAATATACCGATATCAAAGGATTTTATCTGTTGAACGAAGGAAACATGGGAAGCAATAAATCTACTCTGGATTATTACGATTACACGACCGGAGAATATGTGCGTAATATTTATTCGGAAGCAAATCCGAATGTAGTAAAAGAAGTGGGAGATGTAGGAAATGATCTGGGCATATACGGTAGTAAATTATACGCTGTCATCAACTGTTCTAATAAAATAGAAGTAATGGACAAACATACGGCTAAGCGTGTCGCACAAATTGATATTCCTAATTGCCGTTACATAAAATTCCATAAGGGATATGCGTATGTAGCTTCCTATGCAGGGCCGGTTATGATTAATCCCGATTACGACCAGTTTGGATATGTTGCCAAGATCGATACGGCAACCTTAGAAATTGTCGACCGTTGTGTCGTGGGGTTTCAACCGGATGAACTTGAAATTGTAAACAATAAGATCTATGTGGCAAACTCCGGAGGATATATGTTCCCGAACTACGAGAATACGGTTTCAGTCATTGATATATCCTCTTTCAAAGAAATAAAAAAAATTGAGGTGGCTAAAAACTTACACCGCCTTTGTGCAGATCCGCACGGACAACTCTGGGTAAGTTCCAGAGGGGATTATTACGATGAAGAATCCCGCTTGTATCTGATAGACTTAATGAAAGATGAATTGGTAGGCTCTCTGGATATTCCCGTATCGAATTTTCACCTGGACGGAGATTCTCTCTATATATACAGTACCGAATGGAGCTATCTATCTATGGACAATGAAATCACTTACGGAATAGTGAATGTAAAAGACAGGAGCATTGTTACCAGGAACTTTATTACGGACGGTACGGATGAAAAGATCCGTATTCCGTACGGCATAACGGTGAATCCTCTTACAAAAGAGATCTACGTTACAGATGCGAAAAATTACGTCTCTCCCGGCACTCTTTATTGTTTCGACAAAAACGGAAAACTCAAATGGAATGTCCGGACAGGTGATATCCCGGCGCATTTCGTATTCCTGGGAGAAGAAAAATGAATCACATATGATTACAAATAAGAATCCTTTCATCACAGAATAAGATTAACAATAAATAATATGAACAAACTTTTTACCTTATTTATCAGCCTTTGTGTTGCAACAACCCTCCAGGCGCAAAATTCCCCCTATATTTCCAAAGTGTATGACTTTATGCCGGCTCCCGGACAATTTGTAAATGATCTGCCGGAATACGAATTCGGCGATACTAAGGAAGATATGATCCGCAAAGTAGAAGAATGTATAACGGGAGAAAATAAAATCCTCGTTTCTTTAGGAGCTTACGGCGGCTATATAGTATTTGGTTTCGACCATCCGGTCGTGAATGTGAAAGGACAGAACGATTTTTTACTATTAGGGAATTCTTTCTGGTCTGACAAGAATACGGATCCGGAAGCTCCTCAACGCGGAGGAAGCAGCGAGCCGGGCATCGTTATGGTTTCTTATGATGCGAATGGCAACGGAATACCAGACGACGAATGGTATGAATTGGCAGGTAGCGAATACCACAAACCGGAAACCATTCACAATTATGAGATAACGTATTACAAACCGGACCCGAACAAAGCTCCAACTCCGGATAAGGATTATCCCGTTCTGAATGACACTACTTACATCGAATGGACCAGCAACCAGGGAGATTACGGTTATATTTCAAAGAATACTTACCATAAACAAAGTTACTGGCCGGAATGGTACAAAGAAAATACGGTTACTTTTAAAGGAAGTAAGTTAGCTAATAACTTCATAGATGAAAGCGGTGATAAATCTTACTATGTGCAATATGCATACGACTACGGATACGCCGATAATGTTCCGAATGAGGATGAAAAAGCTCAGTTAAATATAGAATGGGCGGTCGACAAGAATGGAAATCCCGTTCATTTAAAGGAAGTACATTTTATTAAAGTATACACAGGTGTTAATCAGTATTGCGGATGGTTGGGAGAAACTTCTACCGAAATCATGGGTGGAGTGGATTTGCATCCGGATGCGGAAGCTACTGCAATAGAAAATCAGGAATCTTCATCCGGCATTCATATTCTTAACAGTTGGGTGGATCAGGAACTTATACTTACTTCTCCGGTTCAGCAAAAAATAAATATACATAATTCATTAGGAAGTAAATGGAAAACGTTCTCTCTCCTACCCGGAACCAATTATGTACCTTGCACAAACCTGGTACCGGGTATTTATATAATTACAACAGATAATGAAAGCTTCAAATTCATAAAAAAATAAACTTCTATGAAAACAAAATTACTTTTATATACTGCTTTCATTATAGGTTTTTCTTCCTCTTCTCTTCGTTCCTTTTCCCAAATACCCGGAGATATTATTACCTTGGATCTGAGTCGACCGACAAATCCGGCTGAAATAAGTTTCACTGAAAAAGGATATTGGACGGAAACTTACAGCAACCAATATCCCTATCTTGAATTTGACTTATTTTCCCTTACCCATCTGATAGCAGGAAACGGAGGTGAAAATGTGGGAGAAGGAATGTCTTATTGGGACGGATTTACAGTATGCAATTCCGGAGACAATACAGATTACGGAACTTCAGGCAGTAGCGATAGTTGGGTTCAACACCAATGGGGATGTATGGCCGGAGGAGGTATCCGAACCGATAGGCAGGGAAATATTCTCACCGGCTCTGACGGAAAAATAACGGTTAAAAAAGGAATCCCTTATTTAGTGGCTTACTGGGGATATCAATTTGATGAAACAAAAGAACAATGCCTTCAGATTCATTTCAAAGATGGTAATGCATACGAACCACAAAGTATTTATATTAATAATCATCCATGGCCTTATTATGGAAATATCCATGGAGATAGCTTTTGTTCCACTTTTGAAGAAGGTGATTATTTAAAGCTATTCATTCATGGCCTGGATGAAAATCTTCTGGACAACGGAAAAAAGGTGGAATATACTTTAGCGGAATACAAAGACGGACACCTAACACAGAGTGCCGAGTGGGAAAAAGTAGATATTACTTCCTTAGGCAAAGTGTATGGTATCTATTTCACTATGCGAACTACCGACTTCGATCCTCTCTACGGACCGAATACAGCCGTTTATTTCTGTATGGATAAATTACAGGTAAAAGTCCCGGAACCTGTAGCTCTGCAAAAGATCGAACTGGATCCTGCGGAAATAAGTATCAAACAAAATGAAACGTTCCGGTTGAAAGCTATTTTCACTCCCGAAGATGCTGCTAACAAACAGGTACTATGGGAAAGCAGTGACGAAAACATAGCGACGGTCAGTTCTTCCGGACAAATTCAGGCAGTCGGGATAGGTAAAACAACAGTTACCGTTACTTCTGTTGAAGGTGGTTATAAAGCAAGCTGCTTGGTAGAGGTTGTCCATAACCCGGTAACGGAGATCAGGATCAGCGACAAAGCATTGGAAATGTATACCGGACAAAAATACACTTTGACCCATAAGATTTTCCCGGAAAAAGCAAGTAACCAGAAAGTGGAATGGTATACCTCGGATCCGGAGATTGTTCGGGTCAACACCCTTGGAGAAATAGAATGTGTCGCTGAAGGAACCACTATGGTTACGGTGAAAAGTATCGACAACGGATTATCAGCTTCCTGTACCATATCTGTCCTGAAGGTAAATAAACCCGTAACCGGCATATCTTTTAATGTGGAATACAAAGAACTGATCCTTCAGGAAAGTTTCCGTCTATCTGCTTTAATTGAACCGGAAGATGCCGACAATAAAAACATTACCTGGAGTAGTGATAACGAATCGGTAGCCTCTGTGGATTGGTCTGGAAGAGTAACTGCCACGGGAACCGGAGAAACCACTATCCGGGCAACCACGGAAGACGGGGGATACACCGCTGAATGTCTGATTAAAGTAAAAAATGAATACAATAGTATCAATGATATTAATTACCAGGATATTAAAGTCTATCCCAATCCGGTAAATGAATTCTTATTTATAGAGAATAACAAAAACGCTATAGAAAGAATTACACTAACAGATACATTGGGGAATGTATTCTTCAGTCAGGCAAATCCTGTAAACAATACCCTACGGATCCGTATGGCCGAATATCCGGAAGGCATTTATATCGTAAAAATAATCTTCACAGGCAAACATGCTACTCACCGTAAAATAATTAAGAACAATAAATAAAATTATTACTAATTAAAAACGAATGAAATGAAAAAGATTCTATCTCTGTTTTTGTTGATTTCCGTATTCCTTTCGTGGAACCTTTCTGCCCGGCAGGAATCTACGAATAAACAACGGAATTTCAACAGTTCTTATTCTATGCAAAACGCTTCTCCGGCAAACGATGTCGAGCAAGTAAATGTCACGATTACTATGAATTCGACCAGCCGGAACATCACCTTCACCAGTAATTCTACCGGGGAGACAGTTAACGTTGGGGAAATGAACAACACCCCTAAAAATTATTCCTATAACTTTAAAGCAGAACCGGGCATTTATACGTTAGCTGCTTTTACTTCTGAAGAAAGTGGTAAGCTGCCTAACGGAACCCTAGAAATAACCATTACGGAAGATTCTGTACAAACGTTTAATATATGCACCGCTACTGCAGGAGCAACCAACAGCGGTTGGGTATTGGATACCGATTATGCAGTAGAATATTCTGCTGTGAGCCGGGAAGGCGTCCTTCGGGTTACGACACCGGGCACTTCTACCACTGCGAATAAAATGACATTCTTAATGCATGTCGGGGATACTTATACTGTAGAATATGTTCCAAGTGAAGAAAAAGCCCTGGAAGGTTATATGACTTATACAGGCAGGGTAACCGTAACCAACACGACTACCAATATCGGAGGTGCTGTTCCTATGGGTCACAGTTATTCCGTTACCGTACCGAAAGATGCTAAGTTATTTATCGGAAAGAAATACGCACATTATGTGGCTTTTTCAGAAGTTGAACCTTCGGGTAGCGAAGAAGTAAACAACAAAACTACTTATGATTATTATCTGGCTCAGGGACAAGTGTATAACTACCGTGTATCTCAATCCGGTAAATTAACAACTGCCGGTAAATTCACCATGTCTTCCACTCTGGATCCTCTGGAGATTACGGAAGAAACTTTAAATATAGACCATCCAAAGCGTATAGACCATGATGTAAACTCCAATGCAGGATACAATGTAGGCGATATATTTCTTAATATCAACGAGCGCGGTCATTTAAAAATGAATGTAGGCGATGAATACCGCACAATGTCCATGAGGAACTGGCAATTGACCGATAACATAACCAATAATTATTTCTTTGAACCTGACTTCCATTATACTATCGTAAATGAAAATGGAGTAAAAGACAATTCCATTTTATCCATCGATGAAAATGGGAAAATAAAAGCTCTCAGCAACGGAACGGCCATCGTACTGGTTACTTACGATGCCATGTATGTACCCGATTGTGCGGGAGGACCTTTCTTCGGAGCTATATGGCCGGAAAATACCGGAGTATTTGTGGTTACTGTGGGTCAATCAGACTCCGGCATTACTTCCAATATGGTTATCAATGAAACTCTGAATTCTGAAGCTTTGAAATTAGCAGGCTCTGCCGTAGATGCGGAACACGATGTTTTCTATTACCTGAACAATGAAGAAGGCTATGATTATACTTTCAAACCCGAAGGTGTTACGTCGGTTACTATGGCTCATCCGGTTGTGGGAGAAAGTATGACTACTTACAACGGATTCTCCGGCGAAGGTGTTACGAAAAATGACGACGGCAGTTATACGGTCCGCCTTATCCACGGAAGGAATATCGTGAAACTGACGGCATCTAATGGAAATTCCGAATATCAGGTATTTACTGCCAAAGCTACGGAATATGAAGTCAGGAATAAAACGAATCCGGGAGAACAGATTCAGGCTGGCGACAAAATTTCCATCGTATTCAAAGATTTATACCATCCGGCCAATAAATTAGCTGCTGTATATAATATGTCAGCGTATATACAATACAATGATAAACCGAATGGAACATCTTTGATACAGACAGGCAATCAATACGCTTTCGGATCTTCGGAAAGTGCAAAAACAATAACTCTGGATGTACCTAAAGACTGGGATATCTCTCAAAAATTAATTTTAAGCGACGGAGTGATACAGGTAAACGGATTCGGAGATCCTATTGGAAATCACCGGAATACTCCGCCTGATCTTGGGAGAAATGCTAATTTCAATGCTGTTTCCCATAAAACTTATTTTGGTTCCATTCCTTCGGTATCTGTTACTATCCACGAAACAGATTATTATACAGTGAATTTTACCGGACTTCCCGAAGAAACAGAATTTGCTTTGTACGATAGCAACAATGAACGGGTAGAACCTCAAGAAGACGGCTCTTATAAACTTACCTACGGATCCCATGCATACACCATAAAATCAAATGGTTACAGGATGTTAAGAGATAATATTGTAATTACATCCGAAAGCCCTGAATCGCAGAGCATAGAAATAAGTATGACTCCTCTTTCTTCCAATGGTTGGGATGGTGTTACTTTAACACAACCTGTAACTGTAACAACAGAAGAAGCTCAAACTACAGGCGGTGTATTTGAAGGAATGGAAGGGTATTACAAAATAAGCAGCGGATATGAACTTGCCTGGTTTGCCAATGAAGTGAATACGGTGGATACTTCTGTTATTAATGCCATTTTGATAAATGATATCGATCTCGCAAATTATCAATGGACTCCTATTGGTAAAAATACAATGAATACCAATGCTTTAAGATTCAAAGGTATTTTTGAAGGGGCTGATTATACAGTAGAAGGCTTGTATATAGAAGGACAAAAAAGTTACTGGGCGCTCTTCGGTTGTATAGAAGGAGCTACCATCCGTGACCTATCCGTAAAAGGAGATGTAATCGTTGAAATTGCTTCGGGTACTACGAATTATTACTTCGCCGGATTGGCAGCCTGGGGAACAGGAGCCTTCACCATTGAGAATTGCCACAACTATGTAAATGTAACCGGAGGCGGCTATACGGCAGGTATCTTAGCTTACTCCAATAGTGCCGACTTTATATTGAACAATTGCAGCAACCACGGAAATATATCCGGAAGTACAAACGTTGGAGGTATCATGGGCTACATAACGTCACTTAACGGAACTACCAGCAATTTATATAATGTCGGAAATATAAAAGGAAGTTCTTCCAATGCGGGGGGTATAGTAGCTAATTTAACCAGCAATAAGGCAATTATTCAAAACGCATTTAATACAGGAGAAGTGAAGTGCAGCAATGCAAATAATACCGGATCCATCAAAGGAGCCGGATCGGGAGCAATTGAGAACGTATATTCTCTTTATGAATACAACGACCGGTCGTCCGTTAATCTTACAACTGAGGAAGAATTGGCTTCCGGTAAGATTGCATGGTTATTGGGTGAAGCATTCGGACAGGTAACCGGAACAGATCCATTGCCTTCTTTCAATGCAGAAAAGGTATACAAAATAGACTACACCTCTAATTTAGAATGGCGTACCGAAACTATTTACATCAACCGTAATCTTCCCGCCATTGAAAAAGAAGGCTATACTTCCGCATGGCATACCGATCCAGACGGAGAAGTTATCACAGAAGTTACGGAAGACTCTACACTGTATATCTTATACACTCCTATCCGCGTCGAATCGATAACTATCAACAAGCAAACTGCAGAATTGAAAGTACAGGAGACAGTACAACTGGAAGTAACTATCAACCCTGAAAACGCCTTGAATAAAGAAGTAATCTGGACAAGCAGTAACCCGGAAGTTGCATCTGTCGACGATACAGGTCTGGTAACCGCATTAACTACCGGCACAACAACAATACTGGTTATTTCCGAAGACGGAAGGTTTGTGGAAAGATGTGAAATAACCGTTGTTCCTGATCCTATACCTGTGGAAGGCGTTCAACTCAATCAGGAAGAAGCAGAATTGGCTGTAAATGAAACTCTTCAGTTAACAGCTACTATAGAACCTGCTGATGCAGACAATCAGGATGTAATCTGGGAAAGTAGTAATCCGGAAATTGCAACTGTAAATGCTTCCGGATTGGTCAATGCTTTAACACCGGGAAAAACTACAATCACTGTAAAAACAGTGGATGGAAATTTCACTGCCACTTGCGAAGTTACAGTAAAAACCGGCGTAGGTATAGATAATCCTGAACTTACTGCAAACGTATATCCGAATCCGGTTCGGGACCGGTTGTTCATCGACAACAACGGTATCATCATAAGTAAAATTACGATTACGGACGTAAAAGGAAATCTGGTATATGGAAGCGATGTCAATCAATCTAAACTGGAATTACCGGTTGCTCATTGGACGGAAGGAATGTACCTGATGCAGATTACCAGTGAAAATCAATCTAAAAATTATAAGCTCTTAAAAGTAAAATAGTTCACGATCATAAACCTTAACGAAGTAAAGAAGCTATCTCAAATGGTATTGAGA
>JAJBTS010000270.1 GCA_020860885.1 Bacteroidales bacterium | reverse complement strand
CTGGTAGTGGATGCTGATCCTCAGGCCAATGCTTCTTCTGGTTTGGGAATCAATATCCGGGAAGTCGAAAATTCTATTTACGAGTGTATTGTTAATGGGATAGATTCGGCCGAAGCTATTCTCGAAACAGATGTCCCGAACTTATATATAATGCCTTCACATATCGACCTGGTAGGAGCAGAAATTGAAATGTTAAGCTTCGACAACAGGGAAAGAGTGCTGAAAGGCATACTGGATAATATTAAAAGTGATTATGATTTTATACTGATCGACTGTTCTCCTTCTTTGGGACTGATAACCGTAAATGCTTTGACAGCTTCTGATTCGGTTATTATTCCCGTGCAATGCGAATATTTTGCTCTGGAAGGTATCAGTAAGCTCCTGAATACAATCAAAATAATTAAATCCAAACTCAATCCGGCATTGGATATAGAAGGATTTCTATTAACCATGTATGATTCAAGACTGCGGTTGGCGAATCAGATTTATGAAGAAGTGAAAAAGCATTTCGGAGAAATGGTATTCACTACTGTCATTCAGAGAAATGTGAAACTCAGCGAAGCACCCAGCCACGGACAACCTGTGTTATTATATGATCCGGAATCAAAAGGTTCATTGAATCACATGCAGCTGGCGAAAGAAATTATAGAAAAGAATAGTTAATTATGGCGAAACAGGCAAAACCCGCTTTAGGCAAAGGATTAAATGCTTTAATTACGATGGATGACCTCAACACGAGCGGATCGTCCTCTATCAATGAAATCGAATTGTCGAAAATATCTCCGAATCCCGATCAGCCGAGAACTATTTTCGATGAAGAGGCTTTGGAAGAACTAGCGGCTTCTATACGGGCTCTGGGTCTGGTACAGCCGATAACATTGAGGGAAGTAAGTAAAGACAAATACCAGATCATTTCCGGAGAACGCCGTTACCGGGCCTCTCTGAAAGCCGGACTTCAGACCTTACCGGCGTATGTGAAGAAAGCTACGGATGAAAATGTGATGGAAATGGCGCTTATCGAGAATATCCAGAGAGAAGACCTCAATGCCATAGAAATAGCGTTGGCCTTTCAGACTTTGATCGATACCTATAAGCTTACGCAAGAGAAATTAAGCGAACGGATAGGGAAAAAAAGAGCTACTATCGCTAATTTTTTACGCTTGCTTAAACTCCCGGCGGAAATTCAGATGGGATTGAAAGATAAAAAGATCGATATGGGTCATGCCAAATCCTTATTATCTCTGGAAGATCCTTCTACTCAACTGATGGTTTACGAACAAATCATTGAGCATAACTTTTCCGTAAGAAGAACAGAAGAGATTATACGGTCGCTGAATGAAGAGCAACCGGAAAATATTCCGCTTAAAAAGAAAGGAAGAACGCCGGAGGAATATAAAATATTAAAAAAACACCTTTCCGATTTTTTCGGATCCAAAGTCGGGTTTAATATGAACGAGAAAGGTGCTGGGAAAATTACCATACCTTTTCAATCAACGGACGATCTGGAACGTATCATACAAATTTTTGATGCAATAAAATAGTTAAGTTTGCCGTTTGATGTTTTTCATCAGGGTGAAATTATTATCTTTGTGCAATTGTATGAATAATTGTTGTTTAAGACATTATAAATAAAGTTTGAAAAATTATATTCTGCTGATAGTAATAATTTTTGTAAGTTTTTCTGCAAGTTTATACTCGCAGGATAATTCTTTGTTGGAAAGGGACAGTATAGAGGTTCTGGAAGGTCCTCTTATTATCCCCGATTCACTGATCATTGATTCCATTCCGGAAGTGGCTCCGGTCAATGAAGAAGTTCTGGAAATAAAAGAAAGATTTGTTCCGGATCCGACAAAAGCAGTAATATACTCTGCTATTTTCCCCGGTTTGGGTCAGATTTATAACAGGAAATACTGGAAGTTGCCGATTGTATACGGGGGATTCATCGGTTGTGTGTATGCCATTACATGGAATAACAAAACGTATACAGACTATCGTAATGCATACCGGGATATAATGGATGATGATCCGAATACGAACTCATGGCAGAGTTATGGCAGGAATGAGGAATCTCTGAAACCTATTCTGAAAAGAAGAAGAGATAACTTCAGAAGATACAGGGATCTGAGTTGCTTTATTGCTGTGGGCCTTTATGCAGTCTGTATGATTGATGCTTATGTGGATGCTCAATTGTTTGAGTTTGATATCAGTCAGGATCTGAGCATGCGCGTCGATCCTGTTCTTTTTGATCGTACTGCCCAGAATTCCCGGGCGGTTGGTTTTCAATGTAGTTTTACTTTTTGATTTTATTAATAACTAATACATGAAAAGGCAAATTGTTTTTGTATTATTTTTCTCTTTTATTATTTTTCCTATTTTTGCTCAGGAGCCATTGAGCGGACCGCATGTGGCTGAAGAGTTTGTAGTGGTGGCGGGAATTGAAGATATTTTTCCCGATAAAGCTCTTTCTTATGAAGATAATTACGATTGGTTGAACGAACCGATCTGTGAACCGGATAGCTGGGATATGAGTCTGGATAGCCTGATGAATGCATGGCACGTCAAATATTATTTGGAAAAGGACAAGAATCCCGGTTATAAAGAAGCGGTGGTCGGAAATGATGCGGTATATGTCAGCCGGTTGGCTAAACTGAATAATGTGATTGAATTACCTTACAATGAAGTGGTGAGAAATTGTATTAACCTGTATGTCGACCGGAGAAGAAGTTCGGTGGAGTATATGCTTGGATTGGAGAATTTTTATTTTCCAATGATTGAAGAAGCTCTGGATAAAAACGGATTACCTGACGAGTTGAAGTATCTGGCTATTGTTGAATCTGCTTTGAATCCTGTGGCTTTATCCCGTGCCGGAGCATCCGGGTTGTGGCAATTTATGTTGCCGACGGCAAAGCAATACGGACTGGAAATTAACAGTCTGGTGGATGAACGTCGGGATCCTTTAAAAGCTACCTATGCCGCCTGTGAATATTTTAAAGATATGTATCGGATCTATGGCGACTGGACGTTGGTTATCGCTGCTTATAACTGCGGACCGGGGAATGTAAATAAAGCCATCCGGAGAGCCAACGGCAGTACCGATTACTGGAAAATATATCCTTATCTGCCCCGGGAAACCCGTTCTTATGTTCCTCTTTTTATTGCAGCTACGTATGTGATGAATTATCATGCTCATCATCAGTTGTATCCTGTACAAGCCTCTTTGCCGTTTGCCACAGACACGGTAATGGTAAACCAGTCGGTTCATTTCGATCAGATCTCGGAAGTTCTGGAGGTGGACAAAGAATTATTGAAAGCGCTTAACCCTCAATACAAGATGGAAATTATTCCGGGGAATTCCAAACCCCGGGCGATCAAACTGCCTGCTCATAAAGCCTACGCTTTTGTTGAACTGGAAGATCAAATTGTGAATCACCGTAAAGAGGATCTGTTTGCCAACAGAACGTACGTAGGGGACAAAAAATCTACTCAGGAGAAAATAACCCATAAAGTAGCTAAAGGAGAAAATCTGCTTTCCATAGGTAATAAATACGGCGTAACAGCAGCCAATATACGTAAGTGGAACGGATTGAGATCGAATAAAGTGGCTGCAGGGAAAAGATTGACTATATATGTGGATAACGGGGGATACGCCAGTGTACAGAAACCTTCCGGTAATGCGGTAAAGACAGCATCGGCCACGGCTTCAGCTTCCAATAAATCCACTCCTGCAAAGAAAACTGCAACTACCTCTTCTACGGCACAGGCTAAAACGACTCCTTACGGAACTTATAAAGTAAAATCGGGAGAATCTTTCTATACGATAGCTAAAAAGTATCCCGGATATACGCATGCTGACCTGATGAAAATAAACAACATCAAGAATGAAAAGCTCAAAGTCGGACAGGTAATCAAAGTACCCAAAATTTGAAGAAATGAAAGAAGCGGATGAAGATAAAGTTGAAAAAGCTTACGAAGCCTTACTGGAGAGCTACGGCAGATCCAATCACCGAAAGAAATTCGAAATAATTAATAAAGCTTTTAAATTTGCCGACCAAGCCCACAAAGGAGTAAAAAGACGTTCGGGGGAACCTTATATTATGCACCCTCTCGCTGTTGCAATGATTGTCAGCGATGAGATGGGATTGGGTTCTACTTCTATTTCTTCCGCTTTACTGCACGATGTTGTTGAAGATATGGACTATACGGTTGAGGATATAAGAAATCTTTTCGGACCGAAAATAGCTCAGATTGTAGAAGGCCTGACTAAAATATCCGGAGGGATTTTTGCCGAAGCCGCTTCTGCACAGGCAGAGAATATGCGGAAGTTGTTATTGACCATGTCGGACGATATTCGCGTAATCTTAATTAAAATTGCCGATCGTTTGCATAATATGCGGACCCTGGGTTCTTTACTTCCTGCAAAACAATATAAGATTGCAGGGGAAACCATGTACCTGTATGCTCCTCTGGCTCATCGCCTGGGTCTTTTTACCATCAAAACGGAATTGGAAGATTTAAGTTTCAAATACGAGCGTCCGGAAGACTACAAACAGATTGAGCATAAATTAGCTGCGACGCAGAAAAACCGTGACGAAATATACAAACATTTTGCAGAACCCGTAGAGCGAAGCCTGCATGCTCTGGGTTATGATTTCAGAATGCAGGACCGGGTAAAATCCATTTATTCTATCTGGAATAAGATGCAGGCGAAAAAGGTCGGATTCGAAGATATATACGATATTTTTGCTGTTCGTATTGTTTTTGAACCTAAGCCCGACATCGATGTGAAAAAACAGTGTTGGGAAATTTACTCTGCTATCACAGATATCTATAAGTTACGGCCGGACCGGATCAGGGATTGGATCAGCCATCCCAAAGCAAATGGTTACCAGGCCTTGCATGTAACTGTAATGGGGCCCGACGGACAATGGATAGAAGTTCAGATCCGTACAACAAAAATGGATGAGATAGCTGAGAAAGGTTTTGCCGCTCACTGGAAATATAAAGAACATGGTATAGATAAAGATATTCAGGAACAAACAGAATTAGACCACTGGTTGGAAACCATTCAGGATATATTGGAAGCTCCCAGCCCTAACGCTATGGACTTTCTGGATACTATCAAACTAAATCTGTATAGCGCTGAAATATTTGTATTTACTCCGAAAGGAGAAATTAAAACTTTGCCACAAAGCGCTACGGCCCTTGATTTTGCGTATGCCATCCACACAAATATGGGAGATCATTGTATCGGAGCCAAGGTGAATCATAAATTGGTACCTTTAAGCCATAAACTTTCCAGCGGCGACCAGGTCGAGATATTAACATCCCGGGCCCAGCATCCGAAAGAAGAATGGCTCACTTTTGTTACCACAGCGAAAGCAAAAACAAAGATCGTTTCTTATCTGAAAAAGCAGCGAAGAGGAAAGGTTAAAGAAGGAGAGGCAATGCTGAAAGATTATCTCCTTAAACTGGATATTGAGCCTTCTAAATATGTATTGGATAAATTAACCATGCATTTTGGGTATAGCCGTAAAGAGGATTTCTTTTTTGCTTATGCGCAGAACCTGATCCAGTTGCCAGAACATCCACAAAAGATATTGAAGGAAAAGACAGAGAATCCCTTCATGCGTTATATGAAGCAGGCTTTGAATATGGGAAATACACCCAAAGAGAATGATCTGAAAATAGTACCCAAAGAAGAAGCTACAGGAAAGAAAATAGATAAGAAAAAGTCTTTTCTTCTTAAAGAAGAAGATTTTCAGAAGAATTTCGTTACCCATCCTTGTTGTAGCCCTATTCCCGGAGATGATGTTTTTGGCTACATCCGCGACGATGGCAGGCTGGAAGTGCACAAGTTATCCTGCAAACCTGCATTAACGCTGAAAACACGGCACGGAGACAGAATCGTTTCGTGCGCCTGGGATGAATATAAAACCTTCTCTTTCCCAAGCACTATAGAAGTCAAAGGTATTGACCGTATGGGAATACTCAATGATATCACTCAGGTGATAACCAATGACCTCTCCGTGAACATGAGGAAATTAACGATCGAATCCAAAGATGAATTCTTTGAAGGACGTATAGAAGTATTTGTTCACGACATCACCGATATCCAGAAGTTATTGACGAAAATACAAAAAATAAAAGGAGTTAAGAGCGTTTCACGGATCGATTAACTCCGTTTGGATTTTATTATTTTTTCGTATTCTATATCCAGTTCTTCGAAAGCTTTTTTTAAGTCGGCGAGTTCAGCCCGGATCGTTCTTAAACGGCTGACTATTTCTTCCGTGTGTATAACACTGTCCCGGTTCTCTTTCAGCTTTTGTTTAGCGCCGGGTAAAGTCAGGCCTTTCTGTTTTACGAGATAATGCACCAGCCTTATTTCATCAATATCTTCTTTTTTATACTGACGGGTTCCTTTCGCTGTTTTGCTCGGTTGTATATTGGGGAATTCTTTCTCCCAATAGCGGAGCAGAGATTGGTTGACGTCAAACATCTCTGCAACCTCTTTGATGGAATAATATAATTTCTCCTGTTTAAATTTCATTTAACGGTTTTCAACTTCAAAAAGCATTTGTTCGTATTCTGCAGGGCTTAAATCGAGGAAGAAATATTTGGCCGGATTATCGTGCCTGTCTCTCACCAGCACTTCGTAATGCAAGTGCGGCCCGGTAGCAGTTCCTGTAGATCCTACGGTAGCAATTTGCTGCCCGCGTACCACTTTTTGTCCAGGTTTTACCTTCATTTGCCTGCAGTGAGCGTATAAAGTTTTATAACCGAAACCGTGGTTGATAACAACAGTATTTCCATATCCTCCGTTCCATTTCGCAGACTCTACGGTACCATTGCCCGTTGCGTAAATAGGCGTTCCCATCGAAGCTTTCAGATCAACTCCCGTATGCATACGGGCATTCCCGTGAACAGGGTGTATTCTCATGCCATAACCGGAACTGATACCTTTCATTTGTTTGGAGGAAAGAGGCATAATGCTGGGCACATTCTGGGTTCTTTCTTCTTTCGTTTTTATTAAAGTCATCAACTCATCGTATGAATTGGATTGAACATACAATTGCTTTGTCATCATATCCAGTTTAGCAGTTGTAGAAATAACCAAATCGGAATTCGGCATGGTTAACAACTTCTCATAACGATTCGTACCACCCACACCCGGACGTCTTATGGATGCCGGAATAGGATCTGCATTAAACAGGATCCGGTAAAGGTCGTCGTCTCTCTTTTGCAACTCTTCCAATACCTTCTCATTGGCATCGATTTGTTTGGACAAGATCTGATATTGAGTGAGCAAAAGCTTATTTTCTTTTCTTAACTGTTGTTCCTGGGGTGAATCCAGGTAGAAAAATGTAATTCCAAATAAAATTCCTCCGATAATAACTCCGATCAGTAAATGTCGGCAAACAGCTAAAAAACGCTGTTTAAGTGAAGGGAAAACCCTTTCATAGCTTAATGTCTGAGGATTGTACTTATAAAAAATGTTACTCATTAAGGGAAATTTATGTATTCAAGTCAGACAAAATTACAGTATTTGTCGTACTTTTGCAAATTGTTTTAGATTATTTAATAATATGACAGCAAAAGAGATTCGCCAATCGTTCAAAGATTATTTCGAAAAGAAAGATCACAAAATAGTACCGTCTGCACCTATGGTGATAAAAGACGATCCCACTTTGATGTTTACAAATGCAGGGATGAACCAGTTTAAGGATATTATTTTGGGGAATGTTCCCATTAAATACCCCAGAGTTGCGGATTCTCAGAAATGTTTGAGAGTAAGCGGAAAACATAATGACCTGGAAGAAGTAGGGCATGATACTTACCACCATACTATGTTTGAAATGCTCGGGAATTGGTCTTTCGGAGATTATTTTAAGAAAGAAGCCATAGAATATGCCTGGGATTATTTAACAAATGTTTTAAAGTTAGATAAAGATCGTCTTTACGTAACGGTCTTTGAAGGTAGCCCTTCGGAGAATCTGGAAAGAGACAATGAGGCTGCAGGCTATTGGGAGAATTATCTTCCTGAAGACAAAATACTGAACGGAAGTAAAAAAGATAATTTCTGGGAAATGGGAGATACCGGACCTTGCGGACCCTGCTCTGAAATTCATATTGATATACGTCCCGAGGAAGAAAGACAAAAAACAGACGGTGTAACATTGGTTAACAGCGATCACCCGCACGTAATCGAGATCTGGAATCTTGTATTTATGCAATATAACCGTAAGGCAGACGGATCTTTGGAAGGTCTTCCGAATAAAGTTATCGATACGGGGATGGGTTTCGAACGTCTATGTATGGCTGTTCAGGGAAAAACATCCAATTACGATACCGATGTCTTTCAGCCTATTATCCGGGCAATAGGAGAGATCACAGGTTTTAAGTATGGAGAAGAGGAAAAAACGGATATTGCCATGCGTGTAATTGCCGACCATATCCGTACGATCGCTTTTTCCATCACGGACGGACAATTGCCTTCCAATGCCAAAGCAGGATATGTTATCCGGCGGATCTTACGCAGAGCTGTACGTTACGGTTATACTTTTCTCGGGCAAAAGAAAGCATTTATGTATAAACTCCTGCCTGCATTGATCGATTCTATGGGAGATGCTTATCCGGAACTGATTGCTCAGAAAGAGTTGATCGGGAAAGTAATGAAAGAAGAAGAAGACTCTTTTTTGCGGACTCTGGAAACCGGAATAAAGCTTTTGGATAAAAAAATACAGGAAGCCCAAGAAGCAGGAACGAATTCTATAAAAGGAGAGGATGCTTTCCTGTTGTATGATACGTATGGTTTTCCTTTGGATTTGACCGAACTGATTGTTCGCGAACAAGGAATAAACATTGATAAAGCCGGATTTGATTCGGAAATGACCAAGCAGAAAGAAAGGGCAAGAAATGCTGCTGCTATGGAAACGGGCGACTGGTCGATTGTGGGAGAAGGGGATCCTAAATTTGTAGGTTACGACGAATCGTCGGCTCAGGTGCATATTCTTCGTTACCGGAAAGTAAAACAAAAGAATACGGAGTATTTCCAGATTGTTTTGGATCAGACGCCTTTCTATGCTGAAATGGGAGGTCAGGTTGGAGATAGTGGAGTATTAACGGATTCAAAAGGAAAAAGTGTCTTAATCTTTGATACGAAAAGAGAAAACAACTTAGCCGTTCATCTCACCAAATCGTTGCCTGATGATATTAATGATACATTTATGGCGGAGGTAGACCTGAAAAGAAGACGCGCTACCGAAGCGAATCATACAGCCACGCACTTACTTCATGAAGCCTTACGGGAAGTATTGGGAAATCATGTAGAACAAAAAGGATCTTTTGTTTCTCAGGATGTACTTCGTTTCGACTTCTCTCATTTCCAAAAAGTTACGGATGAAGAAATCAGGCAGGTAGAAACGCTCGTAAACGCCAAAATAAGAGAAAACATCTTTTTGGATGAGAAACGGCAGGTTCCTATGGAAGAAGCAAAAGCGATGGGTGCGATGGCTTTATTCGGAGAGAAATACGGTGATGAAGTCCGCGTTGTGAAATTTGGTTCTTCCGTAGAATTATGCGGAGGCACACATATTGCAGCCACAGGATCTATAGGGATTTTCCGTATCATCTCGGAATCCTCCATTGCTGCGGGTATACGCCGTATTGAAGCTATTACGGGCGAGGCTGCGGAAAATTATTTTTATGCTCAACAGGATATGCTTCGTGAAGTAAGAGCTATGTTTAATAATACACCTGATTTGGTCCATGCTTTGAGGAAATTCTTTGAAGAAAATACGGAATTGAAGAAGCAAGCAGAAGAATATATAAAAGAAAAGATACAAAATGTTAAGAAACAGCTGATCGCGACCAAACAAAATATTCATGGAGTCGATCTATTTGTTTTGAAAGGAATATTCCCACCGGCGGCAGTGAAAGATATTGCTTTCCAGATCCGTGGAGAGTTTCCGGAGAAAGCTTATTTTGCGGCAGCTACCTCTTTTGATAACAAGCCTACATTGACGTTAATGATCAGTGATGATCTTGTTAAAGGCGGATTGAATGCCGGACAAATCATTCGTGAAGCAGCAGTGAATATCAAAGGTGGAGGAGGCGGACAGCCTCATTTCGCTACTGCGGGCGGTAAGGAGGAAGAAGGTCTGGCAAAGGCTTTGGACGAAATGATTTTGAAGATCCATTAAAATTACTGATAATGGTTTACTGATAATTGAAAAAGCTGCCTCAAAATAAAATTGAGGCAGCTTTTTCAATTAATTCTTTACCACATAGCTCTTACCTGAAAATCGTAGGTGTCCAATTCCGGCCCTTCAGAACCATCAGAGTTTTTGTAAATGATCGTAACATACCCTAAAGTATATTCCACAGTAAAATATTCTTCTCTTTCTGCCCAGAAATCGGAATAAGATAAAGGAACATACCTGTCTCCATCCTTATCATCGAGTCTGTAACGATAATAAGTATCCAGGATTCCTCTGTTTAGTACTTCCTTTATTAATCTTGGTTCATAAACTTCATAATAAAGATAGGGTCCTGTTAGATCTGCAGCTTGTTTCCAATCGTCCCACTTAATAGAGATATTTCTTATGAACCAGTTAATCCCTTGCCCATCTTGCCCGTCTTCTCCATCTTCTCCATCTTTTCCGGGCCACCCCTGCGGACCCTGCGGACCCTGCGGGCCTTGTGGACCCATCGGACCCATAGGTCCTGAAGGTCCTTCACAAGAAATAAATAATCCTAAGAGTATTATAAATCCCAATAATTTTTTCATAACTATTAGATATTTTTTACCAGGTAACTCTTACCTGAAAATCATAATCCTCAAATTCCGGTACTTCGGATGCATCCGAGGTTTTGTAACTGATTGTAATATAACCTAATGTATATTCCACAGTAAAATATTCTTCTCTTTCTGCCCAAAAATCGGAATAAGACAAAGGAACGTACCGGTCATTGTCGCTGTTATCCAGTCTGTAGCGATAAAAAGTTTGCATAGACACAGCATTATTCAATACATAATTGGTTAACCTGGGTTCCCTTATTTCATAAAAAAGAATAGGACCAGTGGCATCCGAACCTTCTTCCCACATATTCCAACTTATTTTTACATCTCTGATAAAACTGTCCGCACCAATACCATCTCTTCCCGGAGGGCCTGTGGGGCCTTCGCAAGAGGCAAATAACCCTACTAATAAAATTAATCCAAATAACTTTTTCATATTTCAAA
>JAJBTS010000052.1 GCA_020860885.1 Bacteroidales bacterium | reverse complement strand
TTACATTATTATTTTTAATGTGCTCAGCATTTAATAATAATGACAAGAGAAGGCTCGAAGGCATCCTTTTGGGACACCTTCTTTATTTATACGGCAACATTACAACGTCCAACCTACGATATAATCCTCTTTGTGCCGGAGGGTACGAACCGGAGTATTTTTTATAAAAAGAGTTTCCTCTTCTATTTTCTCTATTTCGTAACGTTTGGGATTCCCCTGCAATCCGGTTCCCAGCATTTTAGAATAAGCTTCTTTAGCCACCCAGAACCGGGTACTCCACTCCGGAACATCTTTTTCGTCCAGTAGTTTCAACTCTTTCTCCGTAAAAGAATGATTCATGAAAGAGGCATCTCTTTCCCGGATCTGTTCCATGTCTATTCCAACCGGTTTAGCAGATGCTACAGCTACCGATTCTTTTCCTTTGTGCGCTAAAGAGATATGAGTTTTTTCCAATTCTTCCGAACCCTCTACAAAAGGTTTGCCTGCCTCATTCTTTCTCAGGAAGATCTCTATCGGATAATACCGGTACACTTCTTCATTTTTCCTGATAAATTCCCGCACGGCATCTTTCACAGCGATACGGCTGATCAAGAATTCCTTCTGCTTATCCGGAGAATCCAATGAATCAAAATATTGTTTTTCCGGATAATTAAGGTATCGTTTGTAAAGGAACATCCAACTGACCATCTTGCTGTAAGCATTGTCGTAATAAAACACATGAGGAGCCAGCTGTTTTGCAAGCTTGTTTTGTTGAGGCTTAAGTATGATGTTCCATATTGTCTCATCAAATTCGAATCTCTGGCTGTACCATGCTTTTGCTACTGCCCATATCTTTCCGTCTCTTTTCAGAACAATGTCTCCTATGGTATAATCCGGCTTTACACTTTTTACGATAAGAGTTTGTTCAAATACTCCCTCCTGATCTTCAAAATCCTGATAGAAACAGATTTCTTTTATCCGTACAGGAAACGAAATACGATTTTCTTTTTCCGTCAGATGCAGGAATAGACCTAAACTCTGGCCGAAATTATCCAATAAAGAACCTTTACCTTCTTTTTTCTCGCAAAGGCCGGCAATACCTCTTTCCGCCACTTTTATTATCTGGGTAGCTGATTGATAAGCGGGACCATGAAAAGTATATTTACCATATACCTCTTCTATAGTTAAAGGGGGCATTATTTCTTTACCGATATCAATGTTCCCTTCATATTCGGAAGGAGGTGCTGCATAGGTATCGCTGGTCGTAATTTCGCAGGATGCATACCCTTTTATTTCCAGAGCCATTTTATTTTCATCTTTCCAGACTCCTGTAATGGTATTCTCGAAATCGTTTTCGGCAGCTATCCATTTCATGGCCAATGCAGGCCCCAGCTTTACTATTTTCCGGGAAGGATCTTGTCTTCTGGCTACTTCCGCAAACAATTCCAGGGTCATCGTCATGGGAACCACCGGATTGAGGTCTTCCTGGTATTTCCAGTTTGCCGGTTGTCTGATGATTGAATGATCCAATAAATAAGGATGGTCTTCCAAAGAGATTCTTACTGATTCTTCAAAGATTATACCTTTCCTGATTCTCTCCTGCAGTTGCGGGTTTGCGGATTTATCCGGTTGCCTCTCCAACCGTCCATTGTTATTCAAAGATTGATTGAGTAATCCTCTTTTTTCGAATAAATTCAGTAATTCTTTTTGTGTAGAGACAACCGATCTCATATTTTCATCAGCCGATTGAAACAAAGGGTTCGTTTCCGGGGAGGATTTTGATTGTAAATTACCTAAAGAAGTGTGGTATTTGTTCACTATCTCTTTTATTACGGAAAAGTCTCGCGTAAATTCCGCCGTTAACGGCAAAGTAATCAAACTCTTCGACAACTGATATTGCAGCCGGACTCCTAAAAAGTTATAATCGACCGCTTTGCCTTCAATAAACAATAAAGCAAGCACCCTTCTCAGTTATTCCAGTCCTGAACGGTTTGAAATACCAGTAGAAATGGCGCTATATTCTTGTCCTTTCAAAATATCATCCATAAAGGAAACCAATCCTCCGACTCCGATTTGAATAAAAACACGAACTTTCTGTTCTTTGAATAATTTCCGGACTAAGTCAGAGAAATAGACCGGTTTAGTCATGTGGTCGATAACGAGTTGCTGATACTCCTGTTTATTTCGGGGATAAGGTTCCAGTGTTGTTGCCGACCATACAGGAATACTTCCATCGATCATTTCTATATGTTCGACAGATTCTTTTGCCAACCCTATTTTATCTTTCAGGAAAGGAGTATGGAAACCCGAACTGAAAGGAAGTTCCTGGTAGTAAATCTGTTCGTTTTTCAGAACCTTTATTAACGACTCTTTGGCTTCCGCCGTTCCGCACCACAACGACTGACTGGGACAGTTGTCGTTAGCGAGGTAGAGATCCGGTATTTTATCGAACCATTGTTTCAGGGAGTCCGCTCCCCGGCTTACGGAAATAAAAAAGATATCCTCAACAGCTTCATTGGAAAGATCTAAAGATTCCATCATACGGGTAACCGATTCTTTGGAGATCAGTCCTGCCGATACCGCAGCGTACCATTCTCCGATGCTATGGCCGGAATAAAGGTCGGGAGTTACTCCCAGCTTTTTTAGAGCCAGGTCATTGATGATCGTATTGTAAAATAATTTAACGGATTGCTCGGTCATTTCATTGTCGGAGCTATACTCTATTTTCGGCAAATCCAGATATTCGCTGATTGAATCGGTTTCGGAATTTATTCCCAGATCAAAACCCGGAAACATAAAAGCGATTTTCCCATCGTTCAGAAGAAGAGGATCATTTGTAAACCAAATATCCATACGGCCTTTCCAGGGCTTATCTTTTTCGACGATAGAGAGAGCTTTCTCCATCCGGGAGGCCGACGGGTCAAAAATAACGATCCGGTAATCTCCGCCGGTATTTGTATAATCCCCTGCTTTCAATTTTTTGAGTAACAACTCTTTTGTTTTTGCAGACACCGCAATAGCCTCCTCGTTAAAGCTTTTTTCCGGAGTATGCTGCCTGGAAGGTTTATTCCCTTCGTAAGCGGTAAGCACCGCATGAGAGTTCACCCCTCCAAAACCAAAAGCATTCACACCGGCAATCAACGGATATTTCGTTTCATCCCAATCGATCAATGTCTGAGGGGGGCGGAACCGGGACCTGAACATAGCTTCCAAAGGTTTTTCACAATGCAATGTCGGAGGAATCTGCCTGTGATAAAGGGCCAATGCGGTTTTTATCAATCCCATAATCCCTGCCGCAGGCATCGTATGTCCTATGTTCGATTTCACCGAGCCGACAAAAGCTTTATCCGGGTTTGAATCGTCTCCGAAAAATTCGGTTAAAGTTGTTATTTCGGTTTTATCTCCGACCAGTGTTGCCGTTCCGTGAGCTTCAATATAACCAATCTGCTGAGGATGCATGTTTGCTGCTTCCCAGGCTAAACCTAAAACTCTTTTTTGCCCCTGTACCGTAGGGACCATCACATGCGATCCTCCTCCATCGCTACAGACAGCGGTTCCTTTTATCACAGCATAAATGCGATCTTCGTCCGCTACCGCTTTTTCGAGTGTTTTTAAGACAACCATGCCTCCCCCAACTCCAATAATGAGTCCGTCAGCCTCTTCACTGAAAGGAGCAATCTGTTGTTTTCGCGACAAGGCCCCCATCATATTGAATACACTCCAGAACATAGGGCTATGTGCCGTGTGCATTCCTCCTGCAATGACAATATCGCATTGCCCGCTCTGCAACAACCTGATGGAATGATCTACAGCCACCAGTCCGCTGGCGCAAGCGGCATCCACCGTATAAGCAGGACCCTGCATATCAAATTTGTTGGCTACCATTGCCGCTACCAGATTGGGCATAGTTCCGATCGCTGTATCTGCCTGATACCTTCCCTGCTGCTTCTGATAAGCTATTTTGAATTGATCGATTTCCTCTTCGGTTATGGAAGGAAAGAGTTCCCGGATCAAAATAGCTATTTGCTCGGATGTACGTACTATTTCATTCGAGCGATGAGTAATCAAACCGGCAAAATTTCCTTTCCCGATAATAATACTTCCTTTCTTCAGAGATATCTTTTTATCGAAAACACCCGCATCGTAAAGCGCCTGTTCCGCACCTAATAAAGACGTGAGATGTTCCGGGTCCATACCTTCCGCTGCGATCGGCAATATTCCATACCTGAGGGGATCCACTTTCAAAGGATTCGTGAATCCTCCTTTCTTACAGTAGATAGGGTCCACATTCCCGTTTCCTTTTTCAAAATAAAAGTGGTTGATAATATTATCCGGAGCTTCTATAATAGAGTCAACTCCATTTTTAAGATTGTTCCAGAACTGTTCAATGCTATCTGCACCGGGGCAGAACACCGACATTCCTACAATTGCAATATCTTTCCGTTCCATTCAACTATTTACTTGATTGCTTCCAGAAAATTCTCGATGTCCTGACTCTTGCCACCCATAACCAACACAGAAGGTTCTTTTCCGTATTGCAATTCATTCACGAATATCTCTCCTCCTTCTTTTAAAGAGATCATTGCCACTCCTCTTTTACGGAATTCGTTTTCCAGAGAATCGGAAACCATTCCCGCTCCTTTCCACGGGCCCCAGTTGAAAGAGAGAATCCGTATATTTATCTTCTTCTCAGACCATAACAGAGAAGTCAAATCAAAAACACTATTGGCTGCAGCATAATCAGTCTGTCCTCTGTTACCAAAAGCCGAAGCTACGCTACTGAACAAAACCAGTAATTTCAATTCCGGCAAGAGCTCATCCGTTATGCTATTCAACGGCACTATTTTGGTTTGGTAAACATTCTCAAAAGATTCCCAGGTTTTATCTGCAAACAACTTATCTTCCAATATTCCGGCAGCATGAATCACGACATCTATTTTGCCATATTCTTTTTGAATGTCTTTTATAAGAGCCTTAAATACTTTGGTGTTTTTTACATCGGCCGTTCTATAGACAACTTTTCCTCCTGCATTTTTTATGCGGGCAACCGCACGTTTCACCTGATTTCTTTTAAACAGAGTTTGCACTTTCTTCTCAATTTCCGCAGGAACCTTTAATTCTTCGTTTTGAATCAGGAATTTACGGATCTCATCTTTTGTATTCAATCCTTCGTATTTATCCTCTCCTTCCGTTTCCAAAGTCGAACGCCCCACTAAAATATAATTGCATGGACAGAGATTAGCCATTTGAGATACCAATTCGGGAGTGATTCCCTGAGCTCCCCCCAAAACCAGAACTGTTGATTCCGGGTCTAAAGAAAGATTCCCTTCGTCCTTCCCGGTTAAAATTTCTGCTTTCACTTCAAAACGGCAACGTTCTCCTTTTTTATAAATTATCTCCGGAGTTTTTTCATCTGCACTCAATTCTTCCAAAATGATTTCAGGCATCTGGTTTTTATTGAAAGAATCCCAACATTCGATCACTCTGAAATTGACAGAAGGATATTCATGAGCCAGACTTTTCATCAATCCCGGATAGCCTTGTATTTTCTTTAAACTTTTTGTATTCTTCGATTTCAGAATGCTTCCCAGAGCATCGCTGAAAATGAATACTTTAGTGGTATGATTCCAGTCAATACTTTTAAGAAGAGTAAACAATTCTTTCATCTGAATGGGCGATTTGGATGAACTAAGTAAGATTATGCCCTTATAATCTTTTAGATTATTCGTCTGAATATCCAGAATATCTACTTGCGCCCCCTCGTTTTCCAATTTCATTTTTACAGCCGATGAAACGGAATTTTCATTTGTATGTTCTACAACAGCAAAACGATTTCCCTGAACAGATATTCGTTTCTCCGGGTTAAAAGGATAAGGAACCCATTGAAAACGCATCCGGGTTAATTCATCGGATTCTTCCCGGATTTCTTCATGAGGTGTGATTTCCGTATCTCCCGGTTTCAGCGCTAATTCTCCGGATACATTGTTGCCGGCTGATTCCCCCAATTCTTTCAGCCATGCAATTAACTGATTAAGGGTCTTAATGGAAGCCAATTTAGCAAACCCGTCTTCCGATTCGTCAATATCGTCCGTAACCTCAAATTTATCTCTTAATCCTCCAATAATCTCCATCCGTTTAATAGAATCGATGCTCAGGTCGGCTTCCAGATCCATGTCCATACCGAGCATCTCTATCGGATAACCCGTTTTATCACTCACTACTTCCAATAAGATATTTTTAAGTTCTTCTTCCGTTAAAGAACTTAAGGGATTTTGAGTTTTTCCGCTCTCTTCTTTCAGAGTATCTTTAGATAATTCTTCCACAGCAACATAGGAAGCATCTTGTTGCAATACGGCTTGTCTTGCCAAGGTGCGTTGAATTTCAGAACGAGGAGCAATATCGTATTGCCCCAGATAACCCAGCATTACATCTCTCTGATCTTGTATTACCGATTTCATATTCGCTAAATACTCCATCATTATATTTTCCACTGCGATATTGTTCTCAATATCTTTTTTTAAGTTTCGAGTTTCCATAAGTTCTTTTAATTGAATAATAGGTTGAGTTACAGGATAAGCTCCGTCGGCAGGCATTTTTCCACTGTAAGGAACCGCATTATGCCCATTGATTTTCCACAAAGTATCTGCCTTTTTATATTTCTCGGGATTATCTATATCGATATAGGATGTTCTTCTTCCTTCAAAGAGCTTGTTTATATTCACATTTTTTCCGGTAGCCATATACTGAGCAATCGCTTTTAGCAGATAAGACACCCCTTCGTTCCCTTTATTTTCCGTTGAGAGAGCTATTGCATCTTTCCCTAAAACAGAAGTCACCAACCCTGTAAGGGTTCTGCCCGGACCCGTTTCAATAAAGATACGGGCTCTGTCGGCATACATATTCTCAATTTGTTTGGTGAATAAAACGGGTCTGACCAGATGTTCGGCCAGTCTTTCTTTTATTTCCGAAATCTTATCCGGATATATTCCGGCCGTTGTATTGGACCAAACCGGCACTTGGGGCTCAGTAAAAGGAATATCTTTCAGGACTTTACTATAAAGATCTTTGGCTTTCGCTACTACCGGACTATGAAAAGCGCAGGCTACATTTAATTCTTTATAAGCTATTTTATGCTCCGTAAGTTTCTTTTTGAAGACTTCTACTCCTGAAGTAGTACCGGCGAGGACAATCTGTTTATGAGAGTTAAAATTTACTGCCCAAACCTCAGTCTCATCTTTCAGAAGTGTTTCCAATTCTTCTTCAGGAATTCCTACGGCAAGCATCTTTCCGGGATCGTCTTCTACGGCATTCAAAATAGATTCCGCCCTTAACCGGCTTAACCGGGTCAGGTCTTCCGGAGAAAAACCCTCTGCAAAACAAAGGGCGGCCACTTCTCCATAACTATGCCCGGCTACCATATCCGGCTCTATCTCCAGGTAACGCAAATAATCTGCAATGCCCCAATCGACCATGCCTAATAAAGGCTGTGCATTGCGTGTATCCGTAATGATCCGTTGTTGCTCCTTAACGGACTCTTCATCAAAAACAGTTTCCGGAAAAAGGATCTTCTCATATTCTTTATTCTTATTCAAAAGATGTCTCATACGCGGAAAAGCCACAAAAAGATCTCTCCCCATATTCACCCTCTGACTGCCTTGTCCGGAAAACAGAAAAGCTACTTTCCCTTCAACCGGTGAACGGTAATAGATGCCACTGTCTGTTTTGTTTTCTTTAACTGCATTCAGCTTTAACTGTAATTCCTGAATACTACCTGCCACTACGGATATCTGAACTGTTTCGTCGCTGTAGTGTGTTAAAGAGAATGCCAGGTCTTTAGGTTTAAGCGAATCATTGATTGCCAGCAATTGACTTATTTTCTCCACTTGTTTTTTTGCTTCTTCCGGCGTATTTCCCCTGAAGACGAACAATTCAGAGGGCCAGGCTTCCAGACTGGTATATTCAGGAACCGATGGGTGGTAATTTTCTATCACTGCATGAAAGTTCGTTCCTCCGAATCCGAAAGCGCTGATTCCGGCAACCCTTTTCTCTCTATTCCATAAACCGGTTACCGTCCGGAAAGCAAAAGGACTGGTGTGAGCTTTATAATTGGAAATAGGATTCTGGAGATGGATGGTTGGAGGCATGATACCATAATAAGTTGCACACACCGCTTTGATCAAACCGCTGATTCCTGCCGAACATTTCGTATGCCCGATCTGTGTTTTAACGGATCCCAGAAAAGTCTGCCCGGTGAGTGCACCGGCATCTATGAAAAGGTCGTTCAATGCAGCAACTTCAGTTCTGTCTCCTACAACAGTTCCTGTTCCATGAGCTTCGATCAGTTCCACTTCGGTAGGAAGAATCCCTGCATTTTTGTAAGCCCTTTCCAAAGCTCTCATCTGCCCTTTCTTACTGGGAGCTGTCATACCTAAGTTCTTCCCGTCGCTACTTCCTCCTACCCCTTTTATGACTGCATAAATTTTGTTACCGTCTCTTTCGGCATCTTCCAGCCTTTTCAGAATCAAGACTCCAATTCCTTCTCCCAAAGCAATACCATCCGAATCAGCATCGAAAGTAGCACAATATCCTTTTTTAGAAAGAGCATACGTACTTGCAAACAATAAGAAATCGTTTGCTCCGTTATGAAGGTCAGCCCCTCCTACAATAACCATATCCGAATGGTTGGAGTGAAGCTCCTGACAAGCAATGTCCAATGCAGCCAATGACGAGGCACATGCAGCATCCACTGTATAGTTTCGTCCTCCGAGATTCAAACGGTTCGCAATTCTTCCGGAGATAACATTGGACAGTATTCCTGCGAAGGAATCGGAATTAAGACGAGGAAGTGCACTCTTGACTTCATCCGGCAATTCCCCAAATATCTGTTTTACTCCGGATCTGAAACTGTAAGACATAGCCAGCTCCGTTGCACCTTCAGCGCCAAATATTACGGAAGTATTTTCCATATCGACTTCCGTTAAATCCGTATATCCGGCATCCTGTAATGCACGCTTAGCTATCATCAGACTCAATAATTGTACAGGCTCGATAGAAGCCAAAGACTGCGGAGTCATTCCGAATTCCAACGGGTCAAAATCGACCGTGGGAATAAATCCGCCCCATTTCGACCAGACATAATCCGTATCATTCGTATCCGGATTATAAAACAGATTTTTGTTCCAACGCGAATCCGGAACTTCCGACATACAATCTTTACCTAAAACAATATTTTTCCAGTATTCTTCTATATTTTCTGCTTCCGGAAAAATACATTCCATTCCAACAATGGCTATATCCAAAGGTTGCCCAGAAAGATCCGGTTTGGATATTTCCTGAATATTATGGATCAATTCCTTATTTTTCTCTGCAACATCCGAGTGAAGTTCCGCAATAGAGGTAACTTTATTTATTAAAGACGTTACTTCTCCGGTCATGAACAAACCTTTATCCAGCTGTTCTTTTTTAGATAATTTAATCAGAGCTCCTTCTTTGCGTTCCAGCCCTTTTGCGGCTATGCGCAGCCTTCCAAGATTCAGTTCTTCCAACTTTATTAAAGCATCCACCGGATCGACTCCTTCCGAATGCAACTTCTTTTTTTCTTTGATAAAGAAACCGGTATAGGGAGATTCCACAGAACGAGTTTCCTGGCCGGGAGCGGTTTCCAGCAATATCGTTTCATTCTTTTTGATTAAGATATCCTGATAATCTTTTGTAATAGCTCCCGACGCAACTATCTCTTTGGTATAAAGATAAGAGGTACCCATCAGAACACCCGTCTTGACTCCTTTAGCCGCCAGATTAGCCGCCATAACGGAAACAAATGCAGAAGATAAACGATCATGGATCCCACCTGCAAAAAACACATTCAGTTGCGACCTGTCGTCTTCTTTCAATAACCGATGGATTTGTTTTTCCCAGAGCACCAGACTCAACAGGGGCCCTACATGTCCTCCGCTTTCACGTCCTTCAAAAATAAAATTTTTCGCCCCTTCTTTTAAGAAGATATCCAGCAATGAAACAGACGGCACATGAATAAATGTTTTGATTCCCTCCTTTTCGAAAGGTTTTGCTAAAGAAGGACGTCCTCCGGCAATAAGCACCACATCCGGTTTAGCTTCCAGAATATATTTTGTTTGTTCTTCCCTTATGTGCGGCAAAGCAAAACCAAGGATACCCACTCCCCACGGTTTACCGGCTAATGTTTTTGCCGTATTATTGAGTTCATTCCGGGCTTTATCGCCAGTCATCATACTCATTGCAAAAAAGGGGAGTCCACCTGCTTCGCTCACCTCATTCAAAAATCCGGGAACATCACTGATACGCGCCATAGGTCCCTGGGCAATGGGATATTTTATATGGAGCTCTTTAGCCAAATCATTATCTACCCCAATCACATTTACTCTTTTCGCTTGCAGAATATGTCCGTACACCGCTTCGAAAAAAGCTTCCACGAAACTTTTAATATTCCTGTAACGTTCTGCAAAATCCGAGGCTAAAGCTATATCCTGCCCCATAGGGATATAATTCTCAGACAAGTTAAACCCGCCTAAAAACGGATTTATATCCTGAGCCAATGCATTTAAAGGGATTTTAGGAGAATTGTTTCTGCGTAAAACCCGGAAACCATCTATCAACACCGTTTCAGTTCCGGATAATTTTTTGCATAAATCTTTGATTTCTTTCGGCGTAGAAGATTCGGGGAAAACGGCAACCTGTGAATCCATAATTACTCCGTGAGCGCCTAAAGCTAAAAAAGCGGCAGAGGTATGTATTCCTGCTCCTCCCTGTACATAGAGTTTTACTTTTTCTTTCAAGCATCTATCAATAAGAGCTTGAAAGAAGATAAACGAAGACTGCATAGAAACTCTACCGGCTCCTTCATTGCCCTTTATAATGATGGATGGTTTCTTTGCTTCCAAAGCCTGAAAGGCTTCTTCTATGGAATAAACCTGATAAATATATTCAACCTTTCTTTTTGTTGAAAAATCTACCCCTAAAGGAAGAATTACTCTGTCTACATTTTCCGGTAATGAAATATCGCTGACCTTTTCCGAAGCGACACATACACCAAAGGATATTTTTTTCTTTGAAAGTATGTCTAAGGGAGGTTGTGCAGCTTTTTTATTACTTCCTAAATGCAAGACCGGATAAGCGTGTGTTTTAGCTATTTCTACCACCAATTTACTATCCGGAATTTCAAAAGGCGTAAGAATAATGAGTTCTTTTTTCATAAAATATTCTTATAACAAATGTGTGTTAAATAACTTTTAGACTGAAACGGATTAACCTATAT
>JAJBTS010000363.1 GCA_020860885.1 Bacteroidales bacterium | reverse complement strand
GACTTTTTTTCTACTGTTTGTTCATGTTCCCAGTGAATTATTTGACTTTTAAAAATCCGTTTCCATCTTTATATACGTAGCCTTTACCTATACCAGTGCCATTCGAAGAAACAGGTAAGTTTGTTAAATGAAAATCCAAATATCCGGTGAAGTAATTGGGGCCGACATGGAATCCTGCACTTTCGTCAAATGCCCCAATACACCCGGTTCCCATATAGAGGATTGTATCCTGAACTTTGAATCTTATTTCATAAGGATTAAGATCTAATTTTGCTATAACTTCATTATCTTTATAATGTGACATACAAATATTAGAAGTAACTATATTTCCATACGTTTCCATAAAAGAGGCTTCCATTACTTCTACATTCCCCATTGACATTTTCAGCGACCTTGATTCAGGATCAATTTCTATTTTATTCCCATCTTCGTTGCTTTCGACTTTTCCTCTAAAATATCCTTCTTCAGCTTCAATGCGACCTTTGAAATATCCTTCATTGGCTTCAATACGTCCGTTTATATATGCTCCCTTTGCTTTTAGTTTACCATTCTTATCCACACTAAAATAAGTGTTTGCGGTAAGGTCTCCTTCCAGATCAATATTTTCGGCTTTAATCTTTATATTATCACCTATTTGTTCGATCAGTGAGATAGTTTTTCCATTTTCGTCTACCACATAGAGAGCATTGGTATTATCCGACATTACTATATTCGAACTGGATTTTTTTCTGCCGTCTTCATAGACTGCGAAAGCGATTCCGTCGGCTTTTACCTGAATGGCTGAATGATTACCCAGTTCACTATTAACCTCTTGTTTATAGGCGACCTCTAAACAGTCGGCTTTCTGGATCACTTTTCCTTCCAAATAAATAGTATCGCCACCTGCTGTTGTCTTTAGTGCGTTTGCTACGGATGTTATGTCTGCCTCTGTTTGGGTAACCCGGGTATTGAGATGCGCATATCGTTGCTCCATATCGCCCAGACGGTCTTCCGCCAGACGGATAGCATACAGGTAGATCTCTCCGTCGAAAGATAGTTTGAAGTCGCCGGTGCCGTTCCACAGCCCGGATGCCTCGAATGTCTGGTAATCGCTTGTAGCCTCTATGTATTTGTTTTCTACTTTTAATAGTTTAAAAGGAGAGAAGCCGGTTGATGTAGCTCCGGGAAATTCAATGTTTAGTGTTCCCGGTTGGATACACTTGTAAAGGAATTCTATATAAAATGTCTTCGGCACGAGTAAGTGGGTATCTTTGTCTCTTTCGTCGAATATAGGATGGGTTTCGAAGTTTGCATTCGCTTGCTGGATGTAGCTGTTGCTGATACAGAGTACCGTGCGGTCGCCGTCTTTCCTTATTTCCGTAAAATCATTCTTATCGCTGTAAAGGAGCATATCTTCCAGTGCGATGAACTCTTCTCCGGCATAAAAGAAAGTCGTATTGTTTTTACTGTCCCATCCGTTGAGGTTATCTCCGAAATACGCGTTGTGGAGGTAAGATTGGTATCCGCTCACATCCTTGCGTACCCCTTCCATTTCAGAACGGATCATGCCTTCGGTGATCTCGAATTTCGTTTTAATATCTTCTCCCGTCACGAGCCTGAATTCCCCTTTCAGGTAAGCATTGTCGGAATACAGTCCATAGCCTTTCGGATTCAGTTCCGTATCGGTAATGCCGTCGAGCCTGCCCAGACGCACACGGAGGCTATTTGCGAAATTCGTTTTGTCTACGTTGTTCAGTATATCGATGCGGGGATGCCCGTCTTCGGAAGCGCTGATAGAGATCAGGTTCTGACGTTCCGGGTTCCGGGTATTACCCATCAGGACGAGTTCGTCGCCGATTTCCGGTAACGCACTTTCGAATTCGGAAACGGGTACGGTGAGTGTATTTTCGCTAACGGAAGAAACTTCCACCCAATAGTATTTTATATTGGTTCCCGTCCACGTCTGGCAACGGACCAGATCGTGTTCGCGGAAGGTGTTGGTTTCTTCCAGAGTGATGACGTAATCACTTCCTTCGTGTTTAACCTCTTTTATCTTGCCGTTTCCGGCCGATACGATCAGTTCACCGCCTACGCTGCGTACTTTCTGGATCAGGAGTTCAAAGACCGTCATGGTTTTACGTACGGTCAGTTGGTCGATCTCCAGTTTGTAGTCCGTACTTTTTTTCTCCTCGTCAGACGGGTCTTGCTCGTCGTTCCATATTCTCCATCCGTTGCCTGTAAAGCCATTCGAAAATTCTTTGCTTCCCACTGTTTCTATAGTAGCCTGTAAGATCTGGGCGAGGTTACGAACCAGAAGGTTCTGGGTTTCCGTGTTCCCCATGCTGTCGATAAAAGCACCGTGTTCGCCTTTTTGGAATTCCCCGAACTCCATTCCTTTGAGGAATTTATAAAATC
Organism: Bacteroidales bacterium; assembly: GCA_020860885.1. Lineage (GTDB taxonomy): Bacteria > Bacteroidota > Bacteroidia > Bacteroidales > Azobacteroidaceae > Azobacteroides. The sequence continues at coordinate 8,976 of JAJBTS010000363.1, read as the reverse complement.
CCCTTGCGGTACCGTCCCTGTGCTTCGACAGGAATTCCCTTTCGGATTTAAGGGCCGAATAGAGGTTCATATCGTTGGGCTCTGTATGTTCCCAGCTTCGTATAATGTCCGGAATGTAATTCGTCTGCGCAAAATTCATTGCTTCATTTATTCCTTCCTGCAAGCTTTCGATCTTTCCTTTGGCGATGGAATCGGAGAAGCTGACCGTCATTTTCGTAGGAATATTCACATTCCGGGTAATAGACGTTATTCGGGTGTCGCGGTACCCCTCTTTGAATAGCTCATCGCTTTTCAGGGTTACTTTCTGGCCGATTTGCAGCTTCATCCCGTTGTCTTTTATATAGATATAGTCTGTTTCCGCCTGGTAAACCGATTTGTCTGTGCTGCATTCAGCAAGATAATCGTTTACGGCCTGTTCGAATTCCCGTTCCGCTTCTTCATAAAATTCTACGGGTAAATAAATATTATAAATAATGTATCTATCTCCCTTTTCCGGTTTCAGGCTTCCTCCCGGCAGCTGTGTAAATCCTTCCGGATGCTGGTTTGTAATTCTGAATCCTTTCAGCCCTTTGCTAAATTCAACATATTCCACTTCAAACTCATACCCATTGAGTTCTCCGGATTGAAAAACGATGTATGGTTTTTGTCCGGGGATGAGCCATTTATCATCCAGGGCAAAGTCATTGTCAAAAACAAAATAAGTCTTGTATTCCGGATTATCTTTATCTTCTATCCATTCGACCGAATCGACTTTCAGGTCTTTCTGCCGTGGATATATATGTGCAAAAGCCGCTTCTTCGAAATGTTCGATAATTCCGAATTCTGTATCCAGGTCTTTGTAGGTATATCTTTTATTGTTGACCTCCGGCAGTTGGAGTCTTTTGTATGGATACCTGTATACACCGTCCTCTTCTTCATCGTCCTTATCGTGCAACCAGTTTATGTTTTTACTGGAGCCGATAGGATAGAGGCGGGTAAAGAACTTCACGTTATCATTGTCGTTGCGTGAGAGGCTTACCAGTCCTTTTTGATAAGCCAATTCAATCTTCGGGGATGTTTCGTGCTCGTATTTGACGAGGTGGATGTTCTTTTCGGTGATCCACCATTCTGTTTCGAGCTGGTTTGCGAGTTGGGTCAGTGCATCGAAGCAGGAAGTACCGTTGTAGTTTATTACCACGTTATCACTGAGAGTTACCGTACCGCAATCCCAGCTACCGGCTGTACCATGTTGTAAACCTTTCACGCGGTTGATATTTTTCACGATCAGCTCCAGATGCTCCGATGCTTTCCCTGTCAGTGCGAATACCGGCTCGCCGTCGTTGAGTACGAGCGCCCGTTTCAATTCCGACTCTATACCATGGAATTTCAGGTCGTACACCCATTCCAGTGTCGATTTCATCGCCGGCATAGGTGTTTCGAGCAGGGTATAAGTATTCCCTTCGAACTCCAGATAATCATTTACTTCGAAGGCTACTTTCTCCGGTAGGGTAAAAGACAGCGCAAGAACGTGCTCACCCATGGCTGCATGGGTGAGAGCGGAATTGTCGGAGGGAGATATTATCTCCCTTAACTCTTTTGTTTTACCGTTATATATTTTTAGTTTCATGAAATTTATTTCACTGGCTGACGCCTGAATTAAAAAACAGGATTAGGTTCTCTGAATACAACCTTAAATTTGGCGGCTACTTTCCCTTCGATAGGAGTGAGTTGCTGGTATCCCGACGATTCTTTATAATACATTTTGTATAATTTAGGCTTTGCGGGATCCAGGTCTAGCTCAGGAAGGTATACCGCCAGCCATCCTGATTTGAGCAGGTCAATAAACTGCAGGTATTTACTCAGGAAGAGAGCCGGAGTATCTGCCAGAATGGCGAAATACAAAGTCACATCCCGTCCTTCGTAAGCCGGATCGGGTAATTTCTCGGGTAATTTCTCTCCGTTATCTTCGCGGAAACTCACCGATACATACGGCTTCATTTTGGGAGCAGCCAGCAACGCCGAATAATTAGTAAAACTTCCCGAAGAATCTTCCGTGAGGAAAACCCCGTATTGTAAAAATACATCGTTAGCATCTACTTTTACCTGCCTGATTAGCGCCGCATCTATCTTTTCTATCTTTTCTACATACTTGATGTAAAGTAATCCTTTTGTAATATTCATATTATTTTACTTTTAATCCGTCTCTAATAATTCCTTTAATATCTTGCCTGATAGTCTCCAGTTCGCGGCAGAAAGAAGTGTTTTCCTCGATCTTAACCAGTACATCCACAGAGTCGTACATAGCCGAGCTCATGTTCGTCATTTTGTCGTCCATACTACTGACGTGGTTTTGTACGGAAGTGAAAAGTCCTTCGAGTTTTCCGCCCTGTTCCTGTGTTATGGTTGTGAAAGCTCCGGCTTTGGCCGATTGTTGTGCCGATGAAGAATCCTCGCTGCTTTCCCATCCGAAGGTTTCAGCCAACTGAGTTCTGTCGTTTATCATATCCCGGGCAATGGCCTCTTGTTCAGCCCTTAAAGCCGCTGCTTCCTCCGGGGTGATTTCATTACCGCTTTCTGCCGCATCGGCCCAGTTTTTATAGAGTTTGTCGATGCGGTCTTTGTATTTACTGGCTACCAGGGCTGCAATGATGGATTTCCGGAGGTAATTTTCAAAGTTTTCACACATATCCTCAAAAGAGGTATCCATGTCTGCCAGATTATTGATAAAATCATTGTAGAAAGCATCCTGGTCCACGCCTGTGAGAGCCTGATTAAGTACATTCTGCAATTCCTGGGCTTCGTCTTTACAGTCGATGATGCTGTCGAGGTTCTCCCGGATACGTCCGTCGATCTTTCCCCATACTTCCGGCATTTGAGAAGATATTTTGTAAAGTTCTTCTCCTGATAAGTTGTAAAGGTCCTGCACACTTTTTATATCTTTCCCAACGATATCACCCATTTCACTGTATTGGGAGTTACTGATCCTTCTGTTTGTTTTATATTGAGCAGAGCGGCTGTTCCAACTCTTTCCCGCCTGTCCGGATGCTTTTGTGATCTTATGTAGGTTCTCTACTTTTTTCTCCTGCGCAGTAATGGCTTCTTTAGCCGCTTCGACGGATTCTGTTCCTCCTCCGAAATTAATTTTATCTTTGTTATTCTTGATGGTTCGTTCGTGGACTTTGTTTATAGTGCCGAGTTCCGCTTTCACTTTTTCGTAATGGGCTGTCCCGTTTGGGCCGAATAAGTTACCGAAAGCATTGATGGCCTTACCTACGCCGGAAACCACATCCATGACGCCCCCTACCACGTCGCCACTCATCACTTTAGCCACTCCGGTGGCTCCTTGTCCGATTCCCTGGATACCGTCGATAGCTAGTCCTATATCTTTACCAAGCTTCTCATCTCCGAAAAGAGATCCCAGATCGGTCCCGAATTGTTTAAGGGACGGGGCGAAAGCATCTATGGCCGAGCCAATGTCCTTAATTCCTTCTGCGATATTTTCTTTACCTCCTTTACCTATTTTCCCGGCGGCTTCCCCTATTTGGTCCGTAAAGGTTTCGAAAGGGCTTTTTTTACCTAAATTCCCTTTCAAGCTTTTAAGGGCTTTCTCGATTTTTATTATTCCCTCTTCCGATTCCACAAGATTATTCAGGTCTTCCTGACTGATACCGAGGTCCAGAATATCTCCCTGCGAAATTAGTTTGTCGTCGATCACGGCAAAGCCTTCATTATTTTTTGTAGCTTTCAGGTAGTTTAACAGGAGTTCCGTTTTCTCAACGATCTTCTGTATTTCACTGACACTTTTTTGGGATGCTTCGGCAAACATGTCTGCCATGAGGGTAGTGCTTGCTTTAACGGCATCGTCGAGTTGGGTGAGCTGGTTTTGCTTTTCTTTCTCTAGTGTGGCAGCCTCTCCCTGGGTTGTTGCTTGTTGAATCAGTTGGTTGTATTTCTCAATGATCGCTTTCCTCTTCTCCTGATATTCTCCGTATTGAATAAGGTATTCATTCCATGCTTCTTGTTCCTGTTTCAGGTTTTCATCGGCTTGCTTTTGTCGTATTGCTGCGATAACCTGATCCATGGAAGAAGTATCTACAATGACAGAAGAACTATCGAACGCTTGTTTTGTATAATTAGCGTCTTCCTTTGCTTTTTGTTCTTCCTGTGCGTTATGGATTTCTTCGGATTTCCGGATATAAGCGTCTATGTAGTCGTTTTTTTGTTTTTCTAGTTCCTCGATTTCCCTCTTATTGTTCACCTCGCGCTGGTTCAGGAGTTTTTCTTCCCCTTCCTGTATGGTCTTAAGTTGGAGATCCTGTATTTTATTTTCAAAAGCCTCTTCCAGTTGTGCCCGTTCCTGAAACTTTTTCTCAAGATCATTACTCTCGTTTGCCGGGGCTACGGTGGAAGAAGTTTGTTGCTTGTTATTATTTTTCTTCTTCTTCTCCTTTTCCGTATTTTCTTCTATTTTTTGGGTATTGGAGGAAGTGATCTGATATATTTCCTTATATTTCTTCAGGAGATTATTCGATTGTTGTTTTTCATTGGCAATATCGGTAGCTATCTGGGAGACGCTCCGGAAAGCGAGGCCTACCGCCGAATGATCGAATCCCCATTCTGCGAATGTTATTCCTTCCAGCTTCTTCCGGGTTTCCGTACTCATCTGGATTCCGCGGATGGCATAGTCATAGAACTGCCTGTAAAGGTTTAAACCTTCATCTCCGGTGAATTTTTTGGTGATTTTTTCATAAGCGGTGTTCAGGCTTTCAGTGACAACTTTATCCAGATGCTTTTGTTCCTGGGCATAGAGGCTTTCCAGTTTTCTTTGTCCGATAGACCGGGTTATGGCTTCGGAAAGGGTATCGTAGGAAGATGCCAGGGATCCTGTTCTCTCTATTTCTTCATCCAGCCCTTCTATATACTGGCCGTATTCGGAAACGATTTTATTCTTTAATGTTTCGTATTCTTCCGTTCCTTTTTGGGTTTCCGCGAGTTGCCTGTCGTATTCGTGAAGTTTGCGCATTTCACTAACCGTAGCCTCGGTTACTCCCTTCTGGGCGTCGTTCAATCTTTCCTGTGCTGCAGTATAAGCTGTAGTATGGGTGACTGCCTTATAAACCGCATATCCTACGGCAGCCGTAGCACCCGCTATTAAAACATACGGATTGGCTAGCATGGTAGCATTCAAATGTTTCCATGCACCTTGTAATCCTTTCACAGCCACTGCCTGTACCCCCTGTGAAACGGTAAGAGCCTTTCCTGCCCGTGCTGATTCGAGCTGAAGAAGTTGATGGGCGCCCTGTAAGGCGTTTATAACGGTAAGCGCGGCCCTATAAGTACTATAAATACCTACTAGTTCGACGATAGTCTTACCGATCTCTTCGTAGTTTTCAACAAGGAGATTTGCGAAATCGAGGCCACCTTTCAAGGCTCCTTCCATTTCTGCCCCTAAACCATTGTACATCGAGGTAAGGCCATTCTGTAACTGAGTCAGACTACCGGAAATGCCGGACATCTGCTCACTCATTACTCCTGCAAATTTCCCGCCGCCTGAAGTAAGGTTTTCAAGTACTTGTTCCAACTGCTCGAACTGGACCGACGAGGTATTCACTTCCGTACCCATCTGCCGGAGTACGTCTGCTATCAATACTCCATTGGAAGCCCAGGCTTGTAGTCCTGAACTATCGACTTCACCCGAGATAAGCGCTTGGGAATAAAGGTCGACCAACCCTTCGAGAGGTTGTTGTGTTGCAGCCGATATATTAGATAACTGGTCTAATACAGACATTACCTGCTCTGCATTGGCGCCGACACTGAGTAACTGGATGCTGGCTGCGGAAAGATCCGGAATTTCAAATACACTTTCTTTGGAATAATTGATCAAACCTTTCATAAAATCCCGGGCTTTTTCCGTAGAACCCAGAAAAACCTGTAAAGAGCTTTCCGCCTTTTCGATGGAACCGCGGATCTCGTACATTTTCTTTACGAATTCGCTCATTCCTTCTACACTAATCTTCGTGAAATTAATTGCTTTGTTCAGGGAGGAGAAAGAATTCATCATTCCTTCTGTTTCTTTACCGGAGGTATCTCCCAGAGATTTTATCGCACCTGTAAGTCCTTCTACTGCATCATATGCAGCTTTCATTTCCGGTTTAATCCGGTCGTTCATTAACGATCCTATATCAACTGTTGCCATTGTCTTTTAACTGTGTCTGGAAAAAGTCCAGAGCGCTTTGTCCCCTGGTATTTCTCCGGTTAATATTTTTATTGTTTTTACTATCTGATTTGTATTGGGGGGCATCTTTCAGCATCAGCAGGAGCGTCGGATACGGTATTTTCCACAATATCCTCTGGTGGCTCCAACCGGTAGCGGTAGCTACCTGCCAGATGAACCCGAACGGGCTATGGGAGCCTTCCATGCGGCCGGCCTTTAACTCCCGTTTACTTAGTGGCTCAGACGCGGTTGCAGAAGATTCATCCTCTCCGCCAATCTGATAATATTCCAAAAAGGGGTAAGATCGGTCAGTTGCTGTAACTGGATCATCGCTTCCATCAGAAAGATGGGATGCACCCTCCAGCGTAAGAACCAACCCACTATTTTATGGAAAAGAAGGTAACTGAAATATCCCCTTAGAATAGCGCAGGTAACCAGCTCGCTCACTTTTTCACCGTGTTCGGCCATAAACGCCATCGCTTCATCCGGAGAATAGTTCTTCAATTCCTCATACGTAACCCCTATAGAAAGATAGATCCGGGCGATACGGAGTAAACCTCCCATATACGGCCTGCGGATCACCACCTTGTTTTTACCTTCCTTCTTCTTACTGAAAAACCTGAGCGGGCGAAAAGGTATTGCCACGCCCAGGTCTAACAGAATTTCGGAAGTCCTGAACTCTTCCTTATTCATAGATTAGTCCTTATGCTGTTGTATAAGAAATAGTGAAAGGGCTCCCTGTTTCAGGAGTTAATACATCCATAGTGCATGAAATAGCTAATGTTTGTGCTGTGCTGATTGCCTGAGCCAAATTAGCTGTTAATGCAGCGCTCGGAATTTCAATCACATGTCCTGAAGTACATTTGATAGTAGCTTTTCCTGTTTTGATAACTTCTTTTTCAGGAGCGCTATAAACGCCGGCAGTGAATGAACCACCGAAAATTTCTACCAAATCTTCTCCTTTTAGCTGTATCAATGTAAAAGTGAATTGTTTGCTACCCGGAGTAGTGATGAAACTTTTTACTACAGCATTTCCTTTTTGAGCTGCACGGATTTGAGTAGTAGCAGGAGCTTCTCCACCTGCGGTGATACCCTCTTCACTGATGTAACCTAATGTTGTTTCACCAAATTTTAATTCGTCTAATCCATAAATGAATCCATCTAATGTTGCCATAATTTTCTTTTGTTTATTAAGTTTATAATTCAATAGATTTGTTTCCTGTCTTTTCCGGTAGAGAAATTTTTCTTTTATCTGTTATCTCTTCTTCTTTTCATTCGTAAAAACTATTCCCGTGGAAATGTACGAAAACAAATTTCTATTTTGATTTCCGGTACAAAGTTGAGGCAAGAATCGGCCTTTTCCAAATAAGAAAAGCATGATACAGCCGCTCAGCGCAATGATAACGTTTCTCCGTTTTATAATAAATAAGTGATTTGCATAACGCTCCGAATAAGCCCAATTTTGTAGTACAATTTGATGGTCGGACGTACTAATCATTTAATATAAATAGTTATGATGGAGCAATTATTCAAAGACATCCGCGACAGGATCGTAGAAAAAACAGAGGGAGTAAATTGGGTTGACGAAGATTACGGTCAACTGGATGAAGTGGAAACCGTAGAGGATACTTATCCGGTACCTTTTCCCTGTATTCTTATAGATATACAGGATATAGAATGGGCCGATCTGGGACGGGGTTTTCAACGGGGCAAAGGAGGAGTGCTGATTCGTTTGGCAATAGATTGCAACGACGAACTGATTCAGGGCGGCGACAGCAGCGAACAGGCTATCGAACGAATGGAGTTTGCCAGCGAACTGCACCGGACCTTACAGGGTTTTGCACCTTCGGGTACTACGCCGCTCGTAAGGAAAAAAAGCCGTATGTACAGCATTCCGGGAGATATTAAAGTGTATGAGATGGAATATGGTTTTTCTGTCAGCGACCTGAAACAGTGAACAGAGTACAGTCACCAGTGAACAGTAAGCGGTTATACAGTAAACAGTGAGCTTCTTATGTTTAACCCTCTAAAGTTGGCTCTTGATTTAATGATTTAAGAAGCCTTCTTTAGGGGATAGAGCAAACCACAAACGGTAAACAAGAATTAATTAGACCTACCATGCGTAGCTGAAAATTAATAACTGTTTACCGTTTGTGGTTTTACTACTCACCGTCCACTGGTGACTGCTTACTGTTCACTGTCTACTGTTTTTTCTTTTCCGGAAACAGACTGTAGCGATCGGTCTTTAGCCGGGGCTTTTTTAAATAAGATTGTACGATACTTTCCCTGCAAAGGGTGTAACACTCCCGGATAATAGCCATGATGCGTTCTTCTGAAATAAAAAATTCTTGTTCAGATAAAACTTTCAGTGTGTCGTCGAAACGTAAACGTTGTAATTCTGTCCAGTAATAATAGCGGCGACAAAGGGCCTCGTTGCGTTTTTGAATAAGTTCTTTGTTTCTTCCTTTTTTCATAATGCAAATATATTTGTTTAGCATTTAATTTGCAATAGTTTTGCATTATTTTTTACATTAAAATAAAAACAATTATCAGAAAACAATCGGTAATCAATTGGCGTTGGTCTGCGCTAGACGTTATGCTGTAAGTAGTTAATGAGGATGGAGCAGTTGGTAATTAAGAGACTGTAGGTTTTCTTGCAGGAGTAATAGCCGATGAATGTTATAATAGTTGTTTGCATTCACCCCGGTTTGCGAAGAGTATCTCAATGGGTTTGCGAAGAGTATCTCAATGGGTTTGCGAAGAGTATCTCAATGGGTTTGCGA
>JAJBTS010000365.1:4519-11480 GCA_020860885.1 Bacteroidales bacterium | reverse complement strand
CTTGTTTTTTGCATGTCTCGTATGTTTGTTTTCTTCTTGTAATACCGGGAACAAAACGGATCTTCCTACTTATATCGTTATTGATCAGGATTTTGAAAATGTCGTTCGAATAGACGGAATGGTCGAGCCTGTGAATGTAGCTATTGCTACATGTCCTCCGGAAGTAGAAGGGACATTAAATAACCTGATAGAAGATGGCAGCTATGTGAAAGAAGGCGATGTAATAGGTATTATTGAAGTACAGTCACTTGTTACCGATTACGAAGAAGTAAATTCTTACCTGGAAGACAGGAAAGCTCATCTGGAAAAAGTAAGGGCGGATCTGGATCTGCAATATGCTATTATGGAAGCTCAGGTAAGAAACAATGAGGCGGAAACAGAGATTGCTTTACTGGATTCGGTCGCTTTGCGTTTTGCTACACCAAACCAGAAAAGGATCAATGAGTTGGAATTACGGAAAGTAGCGATAGAGAAAGAAAAATTACAGAAAAAACTGGATGCCCTGGCTGTAATAAACCAGACGGAAATACGTCGCGTAGAATTGGAAATACAGCGTTTAAGCACCCGGGTTGCAACCATTAAAGAACGCATAGACGCCCTTACGGTAAAAGCTCCGAAATCGGGTCTGGCTATCCGTGCCGAGAGCCGCCAGACCGGAAATAAACTTCAGATAGGAGATATTGTTTGGCACCTCACGCCTATTGTAAGAATTCCTGACTTAGATACGATGAAGGTAAAAATAAAAGCTGTCGAAGCGGATTATAAACTAATCGGTGTGAATGACCCGGTGGTATTTACTTTCGATGCTATGCCCGATAATAAGGCATGGGGGAAGATAAGGATGAAATCTCCCGTAGGGCAACAATACAAAGAAGATTCAAAGGTCAAATTTTTCGAAATAGAAGCTTCCATAGATTCAGCCCTGGTTATTCCGGATCCCGGTCTTACTGCCAATTGTAAAATAATTCTGACACAGGTAAAGGATACGATCGTTGTTCCTCAGGTCGCAATAAATGATGTAGATTCCATGAAAGTGGTATACGTCAAAACCGGGAAAGGTTACGAAATGAGACAGGTTCAGACTGGATTGTATTCTCATAAAGAGATTATTATCGCTTCCGGATTGAGTAGAGGAGAAGAAGTATCCCTTATAAAACCCGATCCGGACGATATAAAATCGACAATTTTATTACCGGTTCCGGATAAAGGCATCGTAAATAAGGCGGAAACGGAGGCTGTTGCCGATACGATTGTAAATATAAAAAAACAAGAAGATCAAACAATTATTCAGGAATAAAGAAATGAAAAATCCAATTTGCAAATTTTGCTTATTTCTTTTTATCGGGCTGGGTGTACTGGCTTGTAGTAAGAAAAAAACAGAGCAGGTTCCTCTGGCGAATGCTACCCGTGGAACTTTTTATATAGATATGCATGAAGAAGGTGAAATTGAAGCCGTTAATTCGATCAATATTTCTTCTCCAACTATCTCCTGGCGATATGGAAACCTGAAGATCACCCACATTGCAAAAGACGGAGATGAAGTGAATGCAGGAGATACCCTGATTGTTTTTGATCCTTCGGAAGTACATAAGGGAATTGTAGAAGCGGAAGGACGTCTGGAGATAAGCAGAGCGGAAATGGAGAAACTGCTGGCCCAGCATGAGTCGGAGCAGGAAGAACTTAAAGCCGATTATGAAGTAACCGAAATAGCTCAGGAAATCTCAAAGATACGTTTTGAATCGGCGGTCTATGAATCTGAAATCAAAAGGAAAGAGATAGAATTGAACCTGGAAAAGTCTGTAATTGCTTTGGCAAAGGCAAAAGAACAAATCGATAACCGTACAAAGATTCAAAAGGAAGAGATCAAACAAAAACAACTGGCTATCAATCAGGATGTATCCCGTTTGAACGAAGCTCATGAGACGCTTAATAAACTGTATGTTACTACTCCGGCACCCGGAATAGCGATTATTGCCCGGAACTGGAGCACCCGGAATAAATTTCAGGTTGGAGACCAGTGCTGGAGCGGATTTCCTCTGATACAGTTACCGGATCTTTCATCGCTGAAAGCAACCGTGAATATCAATGAAGTGGATATTGCAAAAATAACCAAAGGTTTGAAGGTAGAAATTAAGCCGGATGCTTTTTCAGACAGCATATTTACCGGAACCGTAAGTTCTGTGGCTAATCTGGCAATTAATAAGGAAGGATCTTCCAAAATAAAAGTTTTCCCGGTTGAGATATTGATCGATCAAACGAATAAAAACCTCTTACCCGGACTTACCGTAAGTTGCCGGATTTTAATAGAAAAGATAGAGGATGCTCTTTATATTCCTCTGGAAGCATTGCATTTTCAGGACGGAAAAAATGTTGTTTATAAGAAAACTGCAGGCGGATACGATACGATAGAAGTGGAGACCGGAGAAAGTAATTCTGATTTTGTTATCATAACCAAAGGATTAGACGATAAAGATAAAGTGGCCCTCGTTAATCCCTTTGTAAGTGAGACAAAAGAAAGTGAAACGACGAAAGAAAAATGATTATGAAAAGAATTTATCAAATCTTATTATTTTCGTTGGCGCTTATTATGAGCATATCTTTCTGTAAAAAAGAAGAGGTGTCGGAAACGGGTGAACGCAAAAAATCAAATAAGCAAATTATAGAGAGCGGGGAGCTGGCAGCTGTCAATTCGAAAGCTTTCACCGTGGAAAGGTACGGACGACATTGGTTTGAAATGAGAGTAATCGGGATATTGGAGCATGGTACTCTCATTCAGGAGGGTGATTCGATTATACAATTAGATCCTACCGATATAAAAAAATCTATCATAGACTGGGAAAGTACTTTAGAAACGCAACTTGCTAATCAGGAAAAATTGCGCGTAGATCAGGAGATCAGAAGAAATGAGATGATTTCCAGTATAAAAAATGAGCAGGCTTCTTTCGAACTAACGAAGCTGGAACTGGAAGCTTCCCGTTTTGAATCGGACCGTTTGCGCCGTATTAAGGAACTGGAATTTGACCAGGCTAAAATACGGATGGCAAAGGAAGAGAAGAAATTGCAATTATATGATATCATTAGTTCCTGCGATACGAAAATACAGGAGATAAGAGTAAGGCAGTTTAAAAACCAGATAGACAACGCATACAGCATATTACCAAGATTGACTATCCGGACTCCTATTGCAGGTGTTTTCCAGATCGCTCATAACTGGCGGACAGGGGCATTAGTAAAACTGGGAGACAACCTTTACCCGTCGAATGTTATGGCAAATGTCCCTGAGTTACGACGGATGAAAGTAATTACTTATATCAATGAAACAGATTTCCTGGATATACAATTGAAACAAAAGGTGGCTGTACGGTTGGATGCTTTACCGGATGTTGTATTTGATGCCGAAGTAAGTTATATCGGGAAGCTTTGTCATCGGAAAGATGAAAAATCCCGTCAGAAGGTTTTTGATGTGGAAATAGAGATATTAGAACCGGATGAAAGGCTGAAGCCCGGGATGACGGTAAGTTGTGAATACTTGTAAATACTTGTAAATAGATGGAGTATGCAAATTGAAGAAAATGTACGTTTAGCAATCCGCGGATTAGTAGATCATAAGTTTCGGTCTTTCCTCACCATGCTTGGAATTATTTTCGGAGTGGCATCCGTAATAACCATGTTGTCTATCGGGGAAGGAGCTAAACGGGAAGCCATAGCCAAGTATCAGGATTTGGGGGTGAATAATATTATTGTCCGGGAAAAAACTCTTTCCGAAGAAGAATTGGAAGAAGTCCGTGCAAAGTTTTCGCAAGGATTATCTTTACAAGATGCGGAAGTCATCCGGCAAATTGTTCCCGGAGTAGACCGCATTGCTTCGCAGGCAGAGATCAATACCGATGTCCGTTATACGGATAAATCCGCAAAGTCGACCATTATCGGGATTACTCCCGAATATTTGGATATGATGAATTATAAGATAGGTAAAGGCAATTTTATCGATGATATACATTATAATGAACGATTGAAAGTCTGTCTGTTGGGGGCCGGAGTGGCTAATACTCTGTTTCAGAAAGAGGATCCTATCGGGCAATTAATTAAAGTAGATGATCAATGGCTGGAGGTGATTGGTGTATTAGAATCGAAAACACTATTTACAGAAACCGTTGGAGAATTAGCCGCACGTGATCTGAACAACGATGTGTATGTGCCGTTGTCTTCTTTTTTAAATCGTTTTTCACGGGAGAATGAACTGACCAGCCAGATACAACAAATTACGATACAGGTAGAGAATTCCGGACGCTTGCTGGAAACATCCCGGTTGGTCAATGAGATACTGAAAAGGCATCATTTTAATAACGACGATTATAGTATTGTAATACCTTTCGAATTATTGAAACAAGAAGAGAAAGAAAGGCAAATTTATAATTTCCTTCTCGGTGCCATTGCGGCCATTTCTTTATTAGTAGGAGGTATTGGAATTATGAATATTATGCTGGCAACCGTGATGGAAAGGACTCGTGAAATCGGTATACGAAGATCTATCGGAGCTAAAAAAGCGGATATTATGAGCCAGTTTGTTACTGAAGCCGTAGCGATCAGTATAACAGGAGGTATTATCGGTGTTTTGGTCGGAGTGTCATTGTCTTTAACCGTTTCACTCTTTACGGATGTAAGCACCTATATACAACCTTATTCCATAGTGATTGCTTTTGCTTTCTCAGTGATAGTGGGAATTAGTTTCGGTTATTTGCCTGCAAAAAATGCAGCTAACCTGAAGCCTGTGGATTCTATACGTTACGAATAAAAGAAATTATGCTGATTGAAATAACACATTTGATTAAAAATTACGCAATCGGGGATATGGAGATTCCCGCATTGCTTGATATTAACCTCAGGATTCAGAAGAATGAATATGTGGCAATTATGGGACCTTCCGGATCCGGGAAGTCTACCCTGATGAATATTCTGGGGTGCCTGGATACTCCGTCCAGCGGGCATTATTATTTTAATAAGGTAGACGTCAGTACGCTGAACGACGATCAGTTGTCTGCCATGAGGAATAAGGAAATTGGTTTTATCTTCCAGAACTTCAACTTACTTCCCCGGCTGAATTCTCTCCAGAATATAGAATTGCCTTTGATTTATGCAGGTGTTCCTACTCAGGAGAGAAAAGAGAAAGCGCGGAAGGCCTTGGATAGGGTAGGTCTGGCGGATAGGATGGATCATAAACCCAGTGAATTGAGCGGAGGCCAAAGACAAAGAGTTGCAATTGCCCGGGCTTTGGTGACCAATCCTGGTATTTTGCTGGCCGATGAGCCGACGGGAGCTTTGGATTCAAAAACAGGAGTAGATATTATGCGTTTGTTCCATGAACTTCATCAGGAAGGCAATACGATCATCCTTATTACTCACGAACAGGAAATAGCTGATTATGCACATCGCAATATTTATATAAAAGACGGAAAGATACATTCGGATCTTCCTAATCCTGATTTTACTAACTTTTCTTAATGAAATTCTTATGAAAAAAATACTTTCACTAACATTCATGGCTCTGATCTCTTTATCGGTTTTTTCTCATGAAGTTCATCATTAAACTCTGGAACAAAGCATTGAAATTGCAAAAGAAAAAAGTTACGATATGCGTATTCTATCTCAGGAGATGTTAATTGCAGATTATAATCTTAAAGCAACTACCAGTAAACTCAAAACTCATATTTCTATGGATTTGGAATTGCCGAATTATAAGGAATCGATAGTTTCCAAATCTGATAGCGCCGATGTTTTTTATTCGTTAAAAAAACTGTCTTATCAAGGAGTACTTCTTATTAATCAACCTTTGCCGACTGATGGTAGAGTATATTCGGAAACGCGTTTATTTACTTATAAAGATTATTATGAAGTTTCCCGTTCTTCCAATTTGAATACGCGTATTGGCCTTTATCAACCTCTTAATATTCTTTATGGCTATAGTCAGATTCGGACCGATCTTAAAAATGCCCGGCTGAACTATGAAAGTGCCAGCAAAAGGTACAAAAGAGAAGAGCTGGCTTTGATTACGGATGTTACGAATAGTTACTACAGATTGTTGTCTTTTCAGAAACAAACAGAAATTGCATTATTGAATATGGAGCGGCAGACCGAAGCTTTTGAAATATCAAAAAACAAATATGAAGCCGGTTTAATACGGGAGGTAGATGCCTTACAGATGGAAGTAGATCTGGCAGATGCTCAAAGCGGGTATGACCTGGTAGTATTCAATCAGTATTCTGCCATCAACTCTTTTAAAGAAAAGATTGGAATAAATCTGGAAGACAGTATTGTACTTGATAATCAAATGAACTATAAACTTGTACAGGTTAACCCGGAAGAAGCTGTGCAACGGGCGTTGCAAAACAGACTGGAGCTTCGTGAAAACGATATCCAGATTGAGAAGTCCAAAATGGCTGTCAAACGACAAAAAGTTAATGGATTGCCTCAGGGAAGTATTGATGCTTATTATGAACAAACAGGTGTGAATATGTCAAAGACCAATCTGGATATTGCAAAATCTATCCGTAATTCTTATCGCGATTTTTTGGATGCAGGGCCTAGTTTCGGTGTAGTATTCAACGTTTCGATACCCATCCTGGATTTCGGAGAAAACAGAGCTCTTGTCCGTGCAGCGGAAGCAGCTCTTAAGAACCTGGAATATGAAAAAGAAAAAAATCTTAGAAGCATAGAGACGAATGTCCGGAATATGGCTGTCGAGATAAGTAGTAACCTTAAACGCCTTCAGTTGTTGGAGAAAAATGTATCTGTAGCTGAAAAAAGTTTTGATATCACGCTTCAACGTTTCTCCGATGGAGATATTGACAGCCAGGCATTGGCTTTAGAACGCAACCGATTAAATAATGCTTATCTTTCGCATTTATCGGCTTATATAGATTATCAAATGTCTTTGTCGCGTTTGATGCAAGCAACTTTGTAC
>JAJBTS010000365.1:0-4509 GCA_020860885.1 Bacteroidales bacterium | reverse complement strand
TAAACTTTTAACTTTGATTAATAAAAAGCTAGTATATTTGGATGATTATTGTTAAGTTCTATATTTTTAATTTAATATCATGAAAAAGTTTTTTATTCTGATTTTAAGCTTACTGATGCCGGCTGCTTTTAATCTGTTATTTGGTCAATTGCCGGAAATGAGTACATCTCAAAACCCTAAGTAGTATTACATCCAGGTTCAGGGAACGGATGCCGAGCGTAGAGGTCGGGTCTTTACTAATGAGAGTAACCGGGTGTTTGGACGTGAGATAGCTGCATCTCTTTCTTATACCGAGATAAATAAGCAGCTTTGGCGATTTGAAAAGGCAGAAGATGGAAATTACATCATTATTAACCGTTCCGCTAACCGGAAATTAGACATTTCTTTCGATTCCGATCTTTCTGTTGTAAGGGCTGTACTGATAAATGGTACCGGTACTGCTTCCACAAACTGGAAAATAGTGGCTAAAGGTAGCTATTTTAGTATTCAGGCTGCAACACCTCTTGCGGATAAGGCTTCTTATAGATTTGCTCATCAGGCTAATAATTATAATAGCCGTAATTATCCGGTTATTATGGAAACGACTTCCTGGGAAAATTCCAGGGATTCTTATTTTTCTTTTGTAGAGTTCGATGATCCTAATCCTGTCATGAGTGACGATGACTCTCAAACCTGGTACATAATCAAAAGTAATAAAGAGGGATATGAAGGAAAATGTGTGACCGATATTGTAAGTTCCGCTTTACCGAATATCAAATTTGGAATCGATGACTTCAAAGAAGGAGATTATAGTCAACAATGGAAACTGGTAAAAAAGACAACTACTTCCAGTGATAAAAGATTTGAAATGGTGAACAGAGCTACCGGAAACATCATTCAAACTTCTTATTCTATGAAAGACGGTTATTATTATACTCAATCTACTCAGGATATGGCAGAAAGTAACGGATGGCTGATCAATTATTACGGCGAGAAAGAATATGATATATATGGTACAAACGAGGATGGCTTGAAAAGATATCTCAATGCTACTTTGGGAGAGGAAGTTCCGGAAGAATATAATGCAAACACAGTAAAAGGTTCCGGTTTTTCATGGACTTTCCAAAAAGCAGAGGTCTCAACCGGCTGGGAATATATAGCTAAACCCGATGATTGGAACGATATAATTGTATATTCAGAAGATCTGCGTATTTATGTTAAAGGTGCTGACGAGTATACAGTCAGGACATTAACCGGGGTAATGGTCAATAAAGACTCTTCTCTTCCTGCAGGAGTTTATCTTGTAACTGTTAATGGAAAAACAAAAGCAGTAGTTAATCAATAAAAATAAAGTCATGAAACAAAATAAATACATATTATTCCTTTTAATTTCCCTTTTTAGCGTAGTAAAACCACTAAACGCTCAGGAGCTATTTATGACATCTATTGCTCCTTTGACTGAGTTAGCAGGGTCCATCCCCGGAAATTTCAAAATTGTTCCTACCGGAGGTTATGCGTCCTCTTTTCAAGCAGGAGAAGGAATAGAGAAAGCTTTTGATGGAGATTACTCAACTATTTATCATTCCAGTTGGTCCGGAGCAGAAGCACCTATTACATTAAGATTTGACTTCAATGAGGCTGACTTGGATTATTTGATTTATTATCCTCGTTCATCAGGTTCTAACGGACGTATTAAAAAATTGGAGATATTTTATGTGGTAGGTGATGATTCGGAAAGGGTTAAATTAGGAGACTATGATTTTGGAGGTTCTTCCAGTCCTGCTTATGTCAGCTTTCCTACTACTTTGAAAAAAGTAAAATCTATTGAATTTCTGGTAGAATCAGGTGTAACGGATTCGTCCGGAAACCTTTATGCCAGTTGTTCGGAAATGGAATTTTATCAGATAAACCCCGCTAGAGAAAGCGGATCCGGATTATTCGCAGATAAACTTCTTACGACTCTGAAGCCGGGGATAACTATGGCTGATATTGATAAAGTGGAAAATCCTTATTTCCGGGAATTGGCGAGAACTATTTATCAGGGAAATTATTCTCTGGATTTTCGTGTTGGAGAGTATTATCCTTATATGAATAGATCGGAATTCTCTGCGAAATATTCGGTGAGTGCCTATAATTTGTATGAAAATCCAACCGGTATCTATTTTTCAAAAGGTAAACACGTAATTATTGTTGATGACTTAGAGGAAGGACAATCCATTAGTTTAGCAATTCCTAATTATACCGGCGGTTCTTCTGCATCCGGGGATTGGGGATTAAAATCTAAATCTTATCCTTTGCAAAACGGTGTGAACGTTATTGAGGTAACGGACTGGGACGGTATAGGATATATAAGTTATTTCACTGCGGATTGGGAGGCTGCAGGTTCGGTAAAAGTGCATATTCCGAGAGGTATTGTTCAGGGATATTTTGATGTTTCGAAACATAGCAATGAAGATTTTGTAAAGTTGCTGGAAAATGCGAATGCATATCCGTTTTTTGATTTGGTAGGCGAACGTACTCATTTGGCTTATACCGTATCGGCTTATCGTTCTTACACTAAAGGTAAGGCGGTTGAACTGTTGGCAAAATACGATGAGATGGTTTTATATCAGCAACGCTATCTGGGATGGGAAAAATATTTAACACTCCCTAAAAACCGTGTACATTGCCGTGCTAATCAGAGTTATTTTATGTATAAAGATGATAGTGGAGCTTCTTTCGAACATGCTACTATGAGTTATATTGCTAACCCAGACCAGTTTTATTTACAGAATTGGGGACCTTGCCATGAAGTAGGCCATATACATCAATTTAAGTTTAATAATTGGGCGGGCATGGGAGAAGTAAGTGTGAACTTCCCCAACAGATACTTTGGATATTATGTGATAGACCCTACATTTAATGATCCTAAAAATGAGTTTGATGCCGCCTATGCGAAAGTTGTCGGTGCGAAAATACCGCTGTTGACAACACCAGGTTTATTTGATCGTTTGGCACCCTTCTCTCAATTATTCTATTATTTTATTGAAAAAGGAAATGAGGACTTTTTCCCTGACTTAAATCAAGCGTTACGAAATACGGAAGATGACACGAATGGTTGGGGACCTGCTCAATACGAAATGAATTTTGCAAAAAAAGCCTGTGAGGTAACTCAACTGAATTTAATTCCATTCTTTGAGAAATGGGGCATGCTGTATTACACCGATCAGGATGGCAGAGCTCCGTTTAATGTCAGCGATTATTCGAGTGGAGTTTACCAGTTGACTAAAGCAAAAGTAGATGAACTGAAAGAATATATTAGAACGCAGGGATATCCTGAACCCGATGAAGATGTTAGTCTGGTAAAACCGGGGGGAAGACGGATTACTCCTTAATATGAAAAAAGGAAGAGATCATTTTTTTTAAGGTTTCTTCCTTTTTTTTGTTCTCACTGTTGTTAAATTGAATAAATTATTTTACCTTTGCGCCTCGAATTATAAATATTATAAATCACTTAATTAATTATTTATGAACAATTACGAAACCGTTTTCATTTTGACTCCCGTTTTGTCTGATGCACAGATGAAGGAAGCGGTAGAAAAATTCAAAGGCGTACTTGCTGCAGATGGAGCAGAGATCGTTAATGAAGAGAACTGGGGATTGCGCAAATTGGCATATCCTATCCAGAAGAAATCTACAGGGTTCTATAGCTTGCTGGAATTCAAAGCGAATCCTGAAACTATTGCTAAGTTGGAAACTCAATTCCGCCGCGATGAAAAAGTACTTCGTTTTCTGACTTTCCGTCAAGACAAGTATTTTGCTGAATATGCAGCGAAAAGAAGAAACAAATCTAAAGAAACTAAAAAGGAGAACTAATCATGGCAGCAAACAACAACTCAGAAATCCGTTACTTAACTCCACCGACTGTAGACGTTAAGAAGAAAAAATATTGCCGCTTCAAAAAAAGCGGAATTAAATTCATTGATTACAAAGATCCTGAATTCCTTAAAAAATTCCTGAACGAACAAGGAAAAATTCTTCCTCGTCGTATAACAGGAACTTCACAAAAATTCCAACACCGTGTTGCTCAGGCTGTGAAGAGAGCTCGCCATTTGGCTTTGCTTCCTTATGTAACTGATTTGATGAAATAATAAAGGAGGAAATAACTATGCAAGTAATATTATTAGAAGATATTAATAACCTTGGATACAAGGATGATATCGTAACGGTTAAATCCGGTTATGGAAGAAATTATCTGATTCCACAAAAGAAAGCTGTTATTGCTTCTGAATCAGCAAAGAAAGTTCTGGCTGAAAATCTTCGTCAAAGAGCTCATAAGTTAGAGAAAATTAAGGCAGATGCTCAGGCTTTAGCCGATAAATTGCAGGGAATATCTCTTACTCTCGGAGCAAAAACAAGTTCTACTGGTACTATTTTTGGTTCTGTAAATAACATTCAGATTGCGTATGAATTATCTAAAAAAGGATTTGAAATAGACAGAAAACAAATCATTATCAAAGATTCTGTAAAAGAAGTAGGTTCTTATAAGGC
>JAJBTS010000157.1:5308-11597 GCA_020860885.1 Bacteroidales bacterium | reverse complement strand
ACTTATATATATTTTGTTGTGTTTGACAGTTTTAACGGCATGCGGCGACAAAAAAACTTTTGTTTTAGAAGGTAACATCAGCGGACTTACTACTCCCGCTGTCTATTTTCTGACAAACAGCAACAACAATGGCTCCATAGTAGATACTGTATACGCTACAGAAGGAAAATTCAAATATACATCCTCATCGGATTCTATCAAACCGATTATTATTTATCTGGAAGACGGCAGTGTGTGGATTACCGTTTGGGCCAAGAACGGACAGTCTATCAAAATATCCGGTGATGCCAATTACCCTGAACTCATTGAAGCCAGGGGAAATGACATCAATGATAAATTAAGCCTTTTCAAACAAAACAATAAGGAAATAATAAGGGAAAGAGCTAATTTAACAGAAAAACTCAAACAGACTCATTTAGAAACCAAAAGCAGTATAGATGAAGATTATTCCAGGAAATTAAACCTGGGACAAACGCTTGTTACCAATGCGGAAAACTTCATCAAAGAAAATCCCTCTTCTATTGCCAGCCTTGTATTGATTCAGGATTACATATTAGAAAATAATGATCCTGCCGTAGTGGGTGAATATTTATCATTGATAGAATCTCCGGCAAAAGAAGATCGTCTATATACCCGCCTCAATAATGTTTACCAACGTCTGTTAAATACTGCCGTTGGTAGTATAGCTCCTGATTTTACCATCACAGACACAAAAGATAGTATTTTATCTTTAAATTCTTTTAACGGCAAATATTTAATACTTTCTTTCGAAAAATCAGGATGTGGCCCATGTAGTGAAGATTATCCTGTTTTGAAACAAATTTATAATAAATTTAAAAGAAGTGAGGTAGAAATTTTCAGTATTGCCTTTGAAGATAATAAAAATGATTGGCAAGCTGTAGCAGAAGAATATGACATAAACTGGTTTCAGGCGATTGACACTTACGGGTTGGCATCCCCTATTCTCACAGTCTATAATATCAACGCTCTTCCCGATTATTTCCTGATGGACCGTGACGGGAGGGTTCTTGCTGCAC
This sequence comes from Bacteroidales bacterium, assembly GCA_020860885.1. Taxonomy (GTDB): domain Bacteria; phylum Bacteroidota; class Bacteroidia; order Bacteroidales; family Azobacteroidaceae; genus Azobacteroides. The sequence continues at coordinate 10,560 of JAJBTS010000157.1, read as the reverse complement.
ATACGTCGGTAAAACACATTCAGGACATATTAACGGAAGAACTAAATCAAAATTAACTTATGACTCATTAAATAGCATATAATCTCTTCTAATTTATATTAATCAAATTACAATCTTAACTATTTATTCTATGTTAATTAAAGCTTACACTGCAGCCCTGCAGGGCGTAGACGCTACGATCATCACTATAGAAGTCAATTGTAGCAAAGGAATCAAATTCTTTTTAGTTGGATTACCTGATGTCAGTATCAGAGAGTCGCACGAACGTATCACTTCGGCATTAGAGTATAACGGTATGAAATTTCCCAGGAAACAGATTGTGGTCAATATGGCTCCGGCTGACATTCGCAAAGAAGGTTCCTCTTACGATCTACCTCTGGCCATCGGGATTTTGGCCGGAGCAGAGAATATTCAAAATGATAAAATCTCCGATTATCTGATTATTGGAGAATTATCTTTGGATGGGATGCTTAAGCCCGTCAAGGGAATACTTTCAATTGCCCTGAAGGCAAAGGAAGAAGGATTTAAAGGAATAATTTTGCCGAAAATGAATGCCCGTGAAGCGGCTGTTGTGAGCGACTTTGAAGTTTATGGCGTAGATAACATCAAAGAAGTTATTCAGTTTTTTAATGATGAAAAAGAACTGGAGAAAACTATTATTGACACTCAGAAAGAGTTTCTTACGAATCAATTGAATCTGGAATGGGATTTCTCGGAAGTAAAAGGACAGGAAAGCGTAAAAAGAGCCATGGAAGTAGCTTGCTCCGGAGGACACAATCTATTACTTATCGGATCGCCGGGTGCCGGGAAAAGTATGCTGGCCAAAAGGATTCCTTCGATTCTTCCTCCCTTGTCCATCAATGAAAGTTTGGAAACAACAAAAATTCATTCGGTAGCCGGAAAGATCAACCATAACGGATCATTAATTGCTATTCGTCCTTTTCGGAGCCCTCATCATACGATCTCAAGCGTTGCTATGGTAGGTGGCGGAACTTATCCTCAACCCGGTGAAATAAGTTTGGCCCATAACGGAGTTTTATTTCTCGATGAAATAGCAGAATTCAACAAAGGAGTGTTGGAAATGCTTCGTCAGCCGCTGGAAGACAGAAAGATAACCATCTCAAGGGCAAGATTTACCGTTGAATATCCAGCCGGATTTATGTTAATAGCATCTATGAATCCATGTCCGTGCGGGCATTACAATAACCCCAATAAAGATTGTGTTTGCCAGCCGCAACAAGTTCAAAAATATCTGAACCGTTTATCGGGGCCATTGTTGGATAGAATAGACATTCAGATAGAGATTGTTCCGGTTCCCTTCGAGGACATTTCCGATACCCGGCTGGCAGAAGCCAGTAGCAAAATACGAAATCGTGTTATAAATGCCCGGCTCATTCAGGAGAAAAGATTTGAAAACGAAGAAGGCATTTACTGCAACGCTCAAATGCACACCCGTTTATTGCATAAACACGCTCAACCGGACCGGGCAGGACTACAACAATTAAAAGATGCTATGGAAAGACTAAGTTTATCCGCACGAGCTTACGATAGAATTCTAAGAGTAGCCCGTACAATTGCAGATCTGGAAGGTTCGTTAAAAGTACAAGCTCATCATATTGCAGAAGCGATCAGCTACAGGAATTTAGACCGGGAAAATTGGGCGGGTTAAGAAATTGGATAAAAAAAGGAAAACTGAAAAGATATAAATTAAATTGACCTTTTCAGTTTTCCGACTTTATGTTTAGTTTTTACCTAACAGCTTATTGTACTCCGATGTGTTATTGATAATTTCAATCGCTTTTATGAGAGGATCGTTTATTTCGTTAATGATTTGAAAATAATCATTCATTTCCCAAATATCCCGGGCAATCAACGCTTTTATCTGAAGTTGAACTAAAGATTTTGATTTTTCAAAGTCTTTCATATCATTGGCAGTAAGTTCAACTTTCTTTTTCACTTCTCCATCATTTTCAGGCGTTGTATTCCCTGCTCTCATTAAAGAAGATAATCTTTTTAGCATTGCATCCGAAATCTGATAATTGTTTGTTTGCAATTCCTGAATATCTTCGGGAGATAACTGCACAGAATTATTTCTATGAAACTCATAATCTTCATTTTTAAACATTTCAAGAAGATCGTTTAACATTTTATCCGTAACAACAAATCCGGACTTATATTGCCCCAATTGAGGGTATTGTCTTTTAATTGTTTCTCTTTGTGCATCCACATAACTAATTACATACTTATTAAGTGTTCCTGAAGCAATTAAAGCTCTATGTATATCTGTAAAACGGGTTGTATCAATAGGAATGAATTGATCCGGCATAATACCACCACCGCCATAAACAACTCTTTTATTTACCAAAGTATTATACTTCAATGAATCCGGGAAATGGATACTGTCTGCACTTAACATTTCTCCTCTATTATAACGATTGATCAGGTCCATATTATAGGAATCGGCATCTCCTTGTTCGTAAGGTTTCTGGATAGAACGCCCTGTAGGAGTGTAATACCGGGCAATAGTCAATTTAAGAGCAGAACCATCAGGATACGGGATAGCTTGCTGAACCAATCCTTTTCCAAACGTTCTTCGCCCAACTAAAACGGCACGATCCCAATCCTGCAACGCACCGGTAACAATTTCGCTGGCAGAAGCGGAAGATTCGTTGACCAAAACAACGAGTTTTCCATCTGTAAAAGAACCTTTGGAACCTGCATATTCCTCATTTCTTTTTTGATGCTCTCCTTCTGTATATACAATGAGTTCTCCTCTTTTCATGAATTCGTTGGCAATCATAATTGCAGCCTTCAGATAACCACCTCCGTTGTCTTGGAGATCCAGAATAAGATTCTTCATTCCACTTTTCTTCAAGTTATTCAAAGCTTCCATGAATTCATCGTAAGTAGTCGCTGCAAAACGATTCAATTTAATATAACCGGTTTCTTTATCGATCATATAGGAAGCATCCAAACTGTAAATAGGAATTTTATCTCTTACAATACGGAAAGGCAACAAATTAGGATTATTCCCACGCTTTATTTTCAATTCCACAACAGTACCTTTAGGTCCACGTAAACGAGACATGATATCCGTATTCTTCATTTTGACTCCGGCAATCAATGTATCGTTGACCATAATAATACGGTCTCCTGCCATGATACCGACTTTTTCAGAAGGTCCTCCCGGAATAACCTGAATAATATATAAAGTATCCGTCAACATATTAAACTGCACTCCTATTCCATCAAAATTCCCCTGCAAAGGCTCATTCATCTCCTTCATTTCTTCAGCAGATAAATATCCCGAATGCGGATCCAGTTTTTGTAGTAATGAAGTAATAGCCTCGTCGGCCAGTTTGGTCTTATTAACTGTATCAACATACATATGTTCGATGGCGGCGACAGTAAAATTTATTTTGTTAGCAGCAGGATCGTTAAACCGTTGTCCATACGTGCATGAAGTAAGGCAAATTGAAAAAATAAGGATAAATAGTACGTTTTTCATGTTATATTATTTTTTTATAATCGTGAATACCTAAACCTTTAGGTACAAAATCAGCAACATCTTTACCATAACAGAGTAACTCTCTTACAATGGAAGAACTAATATGTGTATGTTCAGGTTCTGTAAATAAAACAAATGTCTCTATTCCGGATATTTTCCTGTTAACGTCGGCAATATTCTTTTCATATTCAAAATCGTTCACCGAACGTATTCCCCGGAGAATATAGTGGGCATTCTTTTCTTTCGCATAATCGACCGTTAAGGATTCATAACTCTCCACCTTTACCTTAGGATTTTGTTCAAAGAGTTTTGAAACCATCTGAATTCTTTGCTCCAAAGAAAAAAATGTTTTCTTATTATTGTTGACACCAATTGCAATTATAATTTCATCAACTAAATGTAATCCTCTTTCTACCAAAGACAAATGTCCTAAGGTAAAAGGATCGAACGTGCCGGGAAATAATGCTATCTTTTTCAAAATTATATATCTTCTTCTACAACCTAATTATCGATAATAAAGTTCTGCCTTTCCATGGTATTTTTTCCCATATAAAACTCCAGCATTTCTTTTACAGCATCAGATTTCTTCATGGACACAGGATCCAGCCGGATATCTTTTCCGATAAAATTCTTAAATTCAGAAGGAGATATTTCACCTAAACCTTTGAATCGGGTAATTTCCGGATTGGGCCCCAACTTTTCTATTGCAGATAATCTCTCTTCTTCTGTATAACAATAAATTGTTTCTTTCTTATTTCTTACCCGGAAAAGAGGTGTTTGCAAGATAAAAACATGATTGTTTTTAATTAGATCAGGGAAAAACTGCAGGAAAAAAGTAATGATAAGTAACCGGATATGCATTCCATCAACATCTGCATCGGTGGCTATAATTACCTTATTGTATCTCAGTCCATCCAATCCGTCTTCTATATTTAATGCAGCCTGCAACAGATTAAATTCCTCGTTTTCATAAACGATTTTCTTAGTCAAACCAAAAGTATTCAGAGGTTTTCCTCTTAGGCTGAAAACAGCCTGATAGTTCGGGTCACGACTTTGAGTGATCGAACCGCTGGCAGAATCTCCTTCCGTAATGAAGATACAAGTCTGGTCCAGATTTTTTCCTTTTGTCTCATTATAGTGTATGCGACAGTCCCGCAATTTCCTATTATGAAGATTGGCTTTTTTTGCTCTTTCTTTTGCTAATTTAGTAACACCGGCAATAGCCTTTCTTTCTTTTTCCGACTCAGTAATCTTCTTCAGCAAAAGATCGGAAGTCTCCGGATTCTTATGAAGAAAGTTATCCAGCTCTCTTTTCACAAAATCGCCAATAAATTTAGTGACTGTAGGCCCTTCCGGACCAATATCTTTAGACCCTAACTTGGTTTTTGTCTGAGATTCGAAAACCGGTTCTTCGACTTTAATCGCGATAGCGGCAATAATACCCATCCGAATATCCGAATATTCAAAGTTCTTAGTGTAATATTCCTTAATCACACGGGCTACGGTTTCTTTAAATGCCGCCAGATGTGTACCGCCCTGTGTGGTATACTGTCCATTTACGAAAGAGTAATACTCTTCTCCATATTGGTGGGCATGAGTAATAGCAATTTCAATATCATCTCCTGACAAATGTATAATAGGATACAAAGGATCAGAGGTCATATTCTCATTCAATAAGTCAACCAGACCATTTTTCGAAAAAAACTTCTTCCCGTTGTAATTAATCGTTAAACCGGAATTAAGA
>JAJBTS010000157.1:0-5298 GCA_020860885.1 Bacteroidales bacterium | reverse complement strand
CATAATTTTTCAATAAAGGTTCAACATATTTATCATCAAAGTGATATCCTTTAAATATTTCTTCATCAGGAATAAAGTTGACTAAAGTGCCATTAGGCTCACTACTTTTTTCTACCGGTCGATTTTCTAGAATCTGAGCCCTGGAATATTCTACAGACTTACTCTCTCTTTCCCTGAAACTCTGCACCAGCATATAGGAAGATAAAGCATTCACTGCTTTAATACCTACTCCATTCATTCCTACTGATTTTTTAAAAGCTTTGGAATCGTATTTTCCTCCGGTGTTCATTTGAGAAGAAACATCCACTACTTTTCCCAAAGGAATTCCCCGGCCATAATCCCTGACAGTAACAACTCCCTGGTCAATAGTAATATCAATATTCTTACCATATCCCATCATATACTCGTCCATCGCATTATCCAGCACTTCTTTCAAAAGCACATAAATACCGTCATCAGCATAACTTCCATCACCTAGTTTACCAATATACATGCCCGGGCGAAGACGAATATGCTCCCACCATTCTAACTTAACAATATTATTTTCATCGTAAGTAACTTCTTTATTTTGTTCGTTAAGATTAATTTCCTTCATGTGTGTTATTAAGATAAATGCTTTATAAAAGCCCTTCGTGTTCTAACATGTTTCGCATCAAAGTCATTCCATTGGGAATGCATTTTTTTATTTATTTCCAGTTCAGGATTGCTTTCTGCATATTTATAACCCATCTCCTTAAATACGGGAATCAAATCATAAAACAGCAAAGCATTCACACCTTTATTCTGATATTCCGGATGAACTCCCATCAAATACAAATCTACAACCTCATTTTTGCCATACATAGCTTTAAGAAGATAAAACCAACCGAATGGAAAAAAAGAACCTTTCGCCTTTTGAAGCGCTTTGGATAAACTGGGAAGCGTAAGCGCAAGCCCCACCACAGAATCATCCTCTTCTTTTACCACAAGAGTGATCAGTTTAAGACGCAGCATAGGAATATACATTTTAACATAATATTCTATCTGCCTTTCTGTCAAGGGTGAATATCCATACAAAGGTTTAAAAGCTTCGTTCCATAATTCAAATATCTTCCAGGCATAAGGCCATATTTCTTTTCGTTTCTTGAACTTCATGATTTTCAAGCCACTTCTTTTTAAGACAATCTCGGATATCCGCATATGTTTTTCCGGGATGCTATCCGGAATCTGGATTTGAAATTCGTTCCAATCCTGATCTTTCAAATAACCTAATTTCGTTATATGATCCTGATAGTATGGAAAGCTATAAGAAGTAGCCATAGTACCTACCTTATCAAATCCCCACACCAGAAGACCTTCATGGTCCAGATCCGTAAATGCGAGAGGTCCGTGTAAACCTGTCATACCCTTAGAGTGAGCCCATTTCTCAACAGCTTCAAAAAGAGCTTTCGACACTTCTTCATCATCTATAAAATCAACAAAACTAAAACGGGCATATCGTTGATTCCATATTTCATTTGCTTTATGGTTGATAATTCCTGCTATCCTCCCCACGATTTTATTATCCTTGTAAGCCAAATAGTAAATCGCTTCACAAAAATCAAACGCAGGGTTTTTATCTTTATCCAGAGTCATTAACTCATCCTCTATCAATCCGGGAACATAATAAGGGTTCCCTTGATAGAGTTTGATATTAAAGACAACAAAATTTTTCAGGGTAGCTTTATCAGTTACTTCTTTAATAATGACAGACATTCAAAAAAAAATGAATTTAGAGGATTTCTAACGTGCAAATATACGTCCTTTTTTGTAATATTGCAAAAAATATTATCTACATGAAAATAGTTATATTAGATGGATACACTTTAAATCCCGGTGATCTTAACTGGAATGCTTTCAAGGATTTAGGAGAATGCTTTATTTACGATTTCACCAAGCCGGAAGAAGTATTGGAAAGATCGGCTGAGGCGGAAGTATTAATTACCAATAAAACGGTTTTACCGGCTGAAATTATTAATCACCTGCCTGACCTGAAATACATAGGAATATTAGCTACAGGGTATAATGTAGTCGATCTGGATGCTGCCAAAACCCGAAATATCATTGTAACCAATATACCTTCTTATGCAACAGCTTCCGTTGCACAATCGGTATTTGCACATATATTAAATATTTGCAATCAGACAGAGTATCACTCTAAGGAAGTAAAAAAAGGAAGATGGACTTCAAATAGGGATTTTAGTTTTTGGGATACTCCTTTAAAAAGTTTAGAGGGACTTACTATCGGGATTGTATCTCTAGGCAACATAGGAAAAAAAGTTGCTGAAATAGCTTTGGCTTTCGATATGAAAGTCCTTGCCGTAACTTCCAGGTCACAGGACCAATTGCACATTACAATCAGAAAAGTTGATTTAGATACACTTTGTAAAGAAAGCGACATTATTTCTCTACACTCGCCCTTGAACAAGGATACCGAAAAAATAATAGATGCAGAAAAATTAGGCTTGATGAAAAAGAGTGCCATCTTAATCAATACCGCAAGAGGAGGATTGATCGATGAAGAGGCCTTAGCTCATTCTTTAAATAACAACCATATTTATGCTGCCGGTCTGGACGTACTCTCTACGGAGCCTCCAAAAGCCAATAATCCTCTGCTAACAGCCAAAAATTGTTACATAACTCCACATATAGCCTGGGCTACCTTGGAAGCCCGAAAAAAGTTAATGAGTATAGCAGTAGCAAATTTACAGGCCTTTCAAAAAGGATATCCACAGAATGTAATACATAACAGATAAAGAATATTAATCACAGTAGAAGGGAGCTATCGCCATAACTTAAAAAACGAAAATTATGATTTAACGCATAATCGTATATCCCTTCCCAATCTCCTCCGACAAAAGCAGAAATTAACAAGAGTAAAGTACTTTTAGGTTGATGGAAATTAGTAACTATACCATTTACAATCTTAAAGTTATAGCCCGGGGCAATCAGAATCTGTGTATGGGTAGTTAACACTTTCAAATTATTAATATCCATATAATTTAAAATGTTTCTCAATGCCTTAACTCCTTCTAATTGTTTTTTATTTTCTGAATAGGGCGTCCATTGATAAACACATAATTCTTCCATCGAAGCATTCGGATAATCTTCCAAAAAAGCTCCTATGTAATACAAACTCTCTAATGTACGAACCGATGTGGTTCCTACAGCGATCACTTTACCTTCTTTTTGCAATAATTTTTCAATAGTTTCTCTTCCGATCGAAATACATTCGGTATGCATCTCATGTTCCGCAAGTGTTTCTGATTTAACCGGCTTAAACGTTCCGGCTCCCACATGTAAAGTCAGTTCCTGAAATAAAATATTTTTTTCCTTCAAAGATTGGAATACCGCTTCCGTAAAATGCAATCCGGCAGTAGGTGCGGCTACCGATCCTTTTATTCTGGAGTAAATCGTTTGGTAAGTTTCTTTATCACTTTCCTCTGTTTTACGATTCAAATAAGGAGGAATGGGTAATTCTCCATACTGATCCAGTATGTCTGCAAAACTCATATCCGGATCGTTCCATTCGAATCGAATCCTATGAGTTTCTCCGGAGCTCTCCAAGCGTTCCACAGAGCACCATGTATTTTCTTCAGAGAGCTTTTTATATAATTTACCACTCTTCCATCTTTTTACATTTCCGATCAGACAAGACCAGACACAGGTTTCTCGCTGAATGAAAGACTGTGCATAGTCTGCCGGGTCCACAGGGTCCAAACAAAAAACCTCGATTCTGGCTCCGGTTCCTTTTTGGAAAATCATTCTTGCCTGTATTACTTTGGTATTATTAAATACCAGCAAAGAATCTTCGGGAATATATTCAGATATTCTGTCAAAAGTTGTTTCTGAAATCTCATTATTCTTCCGTACCAACAACTTACTGCTATCTCTTGGAGTAAGTGGAAACTTAGCAATTCGCTCTTCAGGTAAATTATAATCGTACTCTTGAATATGGATATTTTGTGTAGAAATCATTTATTTAAAATAAAATTCAAAATTAATAAAAACTTACTTACCCATATATAATCTGCCCAACTTTATACTCAATAAAAAATATCCCCGGATAGGATCAAAAACCCGGGGATAATCAACAAGCAAAGTTTTGGTTGAGTTACTTTTTAATTATTACTTTTATCTACTATCTATTTTATAATTTTGTTTTACTTTTTAGTTACAAATGGACAAATGGAAGCTACAATGAAATTAGATCTCATCCATTACCATAGGCGTATTTAAATACTTATATATTTCCGTACCTGCCAGAAGGAAAGCTCCCACTCCGAAAGTAGCGGTCATATCTTTGGTCACTGTTTTCGGATCTTGCCCTACAGGCTGAACGTAACCTAACTTACCGTTGTCGTGAATGGCTTCACCCATCTTATGCCATGCTTTGGCCATAGGAACGTATGCTTCTTCTTTTGTCAGAAGATTATTATTCAATCCATAGGCCAGGGCATAGGTAATTAGAGCCGTAGCACTGGTCTCGGGTGCAGGATAACTATCAGGATCCAACAGGCTCGCATGCCATGCTCCATCCCTGTTCTGCAATTCAATAAGCCTTAAGGCCACTTCACGGAAGATATCTTCGTAATATTTCCTGTAGGGAGAATCAGAAGGCAACGTTTTCAGGATATTGGCTGTTCCGGCGATGGTCCATCCATTGCCACGTCCCCAGAAGACTTTTTCTCCATTGGCTTCTTTTTGAGTGAAATAGCTGTCGTCCCTGAAAAACAATTTCTCTTCTTTATCGTACAGGTAGTTATACGTCTTTTTATACTGTTCGTCCATGTATTGCAAATACTTCCCTTCCCCGGTAAGGTCAGTTAACTGTGCATACACCGGAGGAGCCATGAACAAAGCGTCGCACCAGGTCCATAATTGTTTGTTCGAATGGCTCATAGACTGGTTGGATGGCGGGTTTGCCAGGATATAATCCACTCTTTGTTTAATGGCTGTAATCATTTTGTCTTCTTTGTATTTCTCATACATGGCTGTATGGAACTGTCCGACGCATAGCTCATCAGCATGATAGGTATAGTTTTTATTCAGAGCCCAGTTTCCTTTTGTACCCTTATCGTACAACCAGGTATAACAGTCAGCACTGTTGGAAGCTATTTTTGCCCATTCGGCAAGACCTATATACAGGGTGGAGTGTGTCCACGCAGCTATACCGTAGTCGTGAGAGCCCGAAGCATTGTAAGTAAAGTTAGCCATCTGCCAGTCGGCTACCTTTTTCATGGATGTGGCTACTTCCGAAGAGATCAATTCTTCAGGATC
>JAJBTS010000016.1 GCA_020860885.1 Bacteroidales bacterium | reverse complement strand
TCCCAACTATTTATTTTTTAATTAACTTTGTAAGAAAAGATAAATGATTTTTTTCGAAGACAGGATAAGGTCTTAAAGCAGAGCCGAAGCTTTTATAAAATTGCGCGACCGAAGAGATGGCTGACCCTTCAAAATCAATACAGTTGCCGGATCCGGCATATCCGGATACAAAACGGTCGATAAGAAACCGCATAGCCTGTAGATCTTTACCCCGGCCGGAAGAAACAGGCAGAAGATAGTAAAAGCATTTTTTCCAAAAAATAAAAGAAGCAATGCTCACTACCTGATTGGTTTGTAATTCTCTTACTCCCCACAAATGTAAAATCTTCCGCCGGGCTGCTTCTTCCAATATTTTACATGAATACCGGTATGCTTTATCTGTATAATAGGGCGAATTTTCCTTTACAAACTGCAACGCAAAGTTTATATCTATTTCCTTCTCTATGGACAGGCCGGCCATAAAGGACTTTTTCAATTGGGTTTTGGTATTTTTATTATAACCCGAACGAATAATATCGTAAGTTTCCCGCAAATCGAGGACATAATTCGGCCGGTAAGTAAAAGCCGGTGAACCCATATTGTTTCCTGCATTCAATTGCAGGTAACAATACAGTACAGATATCTTATTCAGAAAATATTCTATAACCTTATGATCGATATTTCCGGAAGAGAAAATACCCAATTGCTGACAAACGAGCGGTTGTATGATATAAGGAATCCCTAGTTTCCTTTTCACAGGGAGAGGCATCACATACTCATAATCCGGAGTGGCCAGAAGATACCATCCCGGCGAAACGATATCCAAATACCAGGAAAGCGCATACACTGTTCCATTAGGAGACCGACCGATACATTCGTCGTATTTTAATTTATCAATGTTTTGATGTTTGATCCGGTCGATTTTCATAAAATCAAATCCTTTAGCAAACGGATATACAGGTCTATAGCTTCCCGTATTTCGGAAAGATATATAAATTCATCCGCAGTATGGGAACGGGACGATTCACCCGGCCCGATCTTTAAGGATGGGAAATTCATCAACGCCTGATCCGATAAGGTGGGTGACCCGAAAGGCTTTAACCCTAATATTTCCGCTCTCTTCACAAGAGGATGCGACGGAGAAAGACGGGAGGAATTCAACCGGAAAGAGCGGGCGGTTATTTCACAGGGGCATTGAGCTGCAATTTCCTGAAAAAGCTTTTCATTCGAATAAAATTCGTTGGTACGGATATCTACCGTAAAGGAACATTTATCGGGAATAACATTGTGCTGGGTTCCGGCCTGAATCAGGGTTACAGTTGTTTTCACAGGCCCCAGCAAGTCGCTCTTCAAAGGGAAATCGAGGTTGCGGAACCAATCCACTACCGGAAGCGCTTTATAGATAGCGTTTTCTCCTTCATTCCTTGCTGCATGGCCGGATTTTCCGTAAACCACGCCATCTAAAACCATCAGACCTTTTTCTGCGATCGCCGGTTGCATACCGGTGGGTTCTCCGACGACTGCCAGGTCAATAGCCGGCAGGTCAGGAATAACGCTTTCGATACCTCCTTTTCCGGATACTTCTTCTTCGCAGGACGCCAGGAATATAAAATTGTTCGGTTGCTCTTTGGATATTAAAAACAAAAAAACAGATAAAAGGGAAACAAGAGGCGCTCCAGCATCGTTACTTCCCAAACCATACAATTTATTATCTTCTTCCAGGGGAAAGAATGGATCTTTCTGCCAACCGGAAACAGGTTTTACCGTATCGATATGGGAGTTAAGCAATACTACCGGTTTACCGTCCTGCCAATCGGGCGAGAGTATCCATAAATTGTTTCCTTTCCTACGGGGCTTCATACCCTTTCCGATTAAATAATCTTCCAAAAAGTCGCATGTAGCCTTTTCTTCCCGGCTAAAAGAAGGAATAGAAATTAATCTTTTCAACAGATCTACAGCATCATAATACGAAGCATCCATATCCTTAAATAATAAAATTTATACAAAGTTAAATAAAAAAGCGTATTTTTGTTGTCTAAAATATACAGTAAGGAATGGAATATTATCATTTATCGCAACTTATTCATAAACAGGCACAAAAATACGGCGAGGAAGAAGCCATCCGGGTAAGAAACCAGGAAACCAAAATATGGTCTTCTATTTCCTGGAACGAATTTTCAAAGAAAGTTATGACTGTAGCGGAGGCACTCTGTCATATAGGTGTTAAACCCCAGACCAACATAGGAATATACACCCAGAATACAGCAGAATGTTTGTATGTAGATTTCGGGGCTTTTGCAAACAGGGCAGTTATGGTGCCGATGTACGCAACCTCATCCATTCCTCAGATAAAGTATATGATCAACGAAGCGGAGATCGAGATCTTATTTGTAGGAGAGCAATGGCAGTACGACAATGCTTACCAGGTGTTACTAGAAAATCAGTTCCTGAAAAAGCTTATCATCCTGGATCCGAAAGTCAAATTAGCCGACGGTGATAAAACATCTTTGTTTTTTGAAAACTTCTGTTCCCCTAAAAACAGGACCTCCCAGGATATTACTTCTGTGCAGAAAAGGATGAAGGAAGCCACGTTTGAAGATACCGCCCATATTATTTATACTTCCGGCACTACCGGTGAATCGAAAGGGGTGGTATTGACTCATTCGAATTATCTTGCCGTAATGAAAAATCATGATATGCGGTTGAATTACCTGCCGCAGCGTTTCTTATCGATTTGTTTCCTTCCGATGACTCATGTTTTTGAGAAAGCCTGGTCTATTTACTGTTTGCACCGGGGATGCTCTCTGGCCATCAGTTTCGACCCGAAAGAGATACAGACTTACATAAAAGAGATCAGACCGCAAGCTATGTGTAGTGTTCCCAGATTCTGGGAAAAAGTATATGCCGGCGTACAGGAAAAAATAGAAGGAGCCGGTTTTCTACTAAGGAGAATTTTTATCGACGCTATAAAAACGGGTAAAAAACATAACTTAGAATACCGCAACAACGGATTAAAAGCTCCCGCACTCTTAAGAATGAAATTCAAATTCTACGACAAGTTTATTTTCACTATGCTTAAAAAAGTGGTAGGAATTGAGAGAGGTGTTATTTTCCCTGCAGCCGGAGCGGCTCTTTCCGATAAAATCAATATATTTCTTCAGTCGGTCAATATTCCTATTATTTACGGTTACGGGTTAACAGAGACAACGGCTACGGTTAGTTGTTTCCCTCAAATCGGATTCGAAATAGGTACTGTCGGACAGATTATGCCTAACACCGAAGTAAAAATCGGTGAAAACGATGAAATACTCGTTAAGGCCGGCTCGGTCATGAAAGAATATTACAAGAAACCGAAAGCTACGACAGAAGCGTTTACATCAGATGGTTTTTTCAAGACAGGCGACGCCGGGTATCTTACCGAAAAAGGAGGTATCGTATTAACCGAAAGGATTAAAGATCTCTATAAAACTTCCAATGGTAAATACATTGCTCCCCAGCAGATTGAAGGGCGACTGATGAACGATAAATACATCGATTCTGCGATTGCAATAGGTGATCAGAGGAAATATGTAACAGCACTTATAATTCCGGATGTTAATGAAGTTAAAAATTATACGGCTTCGCATCAAATTTCTTACGATTCCATAAACGAGCTGTATAAAAATCCTCAGATCATACAATTATTTGAGCAACGCATTGGAGCTATGCAAGACGAATTTGCCAATTACGAGCAAATTAAACGTTTTTCATTATTACCCGAGCCCTTTACCATACAGGGAGGAGAGCTTACAAATACCCTCAAGATGAAAAGGGCATTTATAGCTGAGAAGTTCAAAGATACCATAGATAAAATGTACGAATAAACATTATTAATACCCCCTATCATGAAAAACACTGCAATAATTTTTGTACTACTTTTATCAGGATGTCTGTACTGTACGGCACAGAACGTTCCCTCTGTAGAAGTAAAAGACCTGAATGGGAATCCTGTAAACACATCCAATCTAAGCAATGGCGGAAAACCTTATATAATAAGTTTTTTCGCTTTGTGGTGCAAACCTTCTCTTAAAGAGTTGGATGAGATCCAGAAAGTATACAGCGAATGGCAAAGAGAAACCGGTGTGAAAATTTATATCGTATCGACGGACGAGGAAGATAATTCATCGAAAGTCAGGTCAACCATAAATGAACATGGCTGGAATTACAAAACCCTGATGGATCCGGATGGCAAATTCAAAGAAGCGTTAAACATCAATCTTATGCCTGCCGTATTTGTTGTGGACAGCAACGGAAAGATTGTTTTTTCCAGAACGGGTTATACGGATGGAGCCGAATCGCAATTGTTGGCGGAAGTCCGTAAGATTACCCTCCAGAATTAATATTCATTTGTGGGGTATATTTTTATCCGGATTTGTATCTTTGCATAAAGATATTTCTTTATGTCAAAAATTAAGATATACAAAGCTTCTGCCGGGTCCGGGAAAACTTATACTTTAGCTAAAGAATACATCAAACAATTATTAATAGCTCCCTCCTACAGAAGCTACAGGCACATCTTAGCCGTAACATTTACAAAAGATGCCACGGGTGAAATGCTGGACAGGATACTGGCCGAATTATACGGCCTGGCTTTTCATACAAACGACTCGGAAGGTTTTTTTCAATCCATAAGCGAATCATTAAAAGAAGATTCCGTCTCAATGACTGAACCGGAGATAAGGGATAAAGCACAGAAAGTTCTTCATAATATTTTACACGATTACAGCCGGTTAAACATTACCACGATTGATAGTTTTTTCCAGAAAGTACTTCGCAACCTGGCCCGGGAATTAGGGAAAGGTTCCAAATACAATCTGGAAATGAATACCAATAAAGTACTAAAAGAAGCGGTACATACCACCATCGAAAAAGCCAATAAAAACAAACAACTCCTGGAATGGCTGACGACTTACATAGAACATAAGATGAATGAAGATAAGAACTGGCGGATAGAAAATGAAATCTATGAGTTCAGTAAATGTATCTATAACGAGTTCTTTCAGGAACATGAGCAATTATTAAGGAAACAGCTCCATGAAAACCCTAAAATATTTATCCGTATACGAAAACAGCAGGAAGAAATAAAAAAAGAAGGAAAAGAATTCTTTACCCACACAAACAGCCAGGTAAGTAAACTTCTGGAAGACTATAGTCTAAGCGCGGATGATTTTATCCGTAAAGGTATTCCTATCCTTTTTTTCCGGAAACTGGCGGATGGGAATTACAATGCAGAAGTAAATAAGACCATCCAAAGCTGTTGTTCAGATGCCGAGAGCTGGACTTCAAAGACCCACAAAAAAAGAAACGATATCATTCAGCTGGCAGAAGCTCACTTAATGAATCTGCTGGTCCAGAGTTTGGAGGTATTAAAAACCGTACAAACAGCTCAAATGATTACAGGCAATTTGCATCAACTAGGTCTTATATGGGATATTTCCGAAGAAATTACAAAAGAAAATAAGGAAAACAACCGTTTCATGTTGTCCGACACCGCTTTATTTCTCAATCAGATGATAGACAATTCGGATGCTCCTTTTATCTATGAAAAGATCAGTTCGGATATCCATCATGTAATGATCGACGAATTCCAGGACACTTCCCGTTTGCAATGGAAAAACTTCAAAGCTCTTTTATCCAATATTATCGCCAACGATAATTTCAGTCTAATGGTGGGCGATGTCAAGCAATCTATCTACCGGTGGAGAAACGGAGACTGGAGAATACTAAGTAACATTCATTCAGAGCTTCATTGCTCGCCGGAAATTCTTAAATACAATTACCGAAGCGAGAAACAGATTATCCATTTCAATAATTCTTTTTTTACTAGGGCTGCAAAAGTTTTGGAAGAATCTTTTAAAAATAATTTTGAGGATACGCCTGATTCTTTATTTTCTTTTACCTATAATAATGCCGATGTGGAACAGGAATGTATCCGGAAAGAAAGAAAAGGATTCGTATCGGTTCATTTCCTTCCGGATAAAAAAGAAGAAATTCCTTACCCTGAGCTCATGAAAGAAGCTGTTTTCGAACAGATCAGGCAACTTTCACAAAAAGGAATCGAAGCTCACTCTATTTGTATTTTAACCCGTACGAATAAGGATATCATCGTATTGGCAGATTATCTTTCTAATTTGAAAAAAGATTATCCGGAATTAGAAGAAAAAAATTATCTGAACATCATCTCCAATGAGGCATTCCAATTGCAATCTTCTCCGACAATAAAGATTCTGATAGAAACGCTAAAAGTAATTGCTGATCCGGAGAATGTTATCCATAAAGAACAATTGCTTTACTATCTGGGTAATTTCAACATACAGCTTCCGGAAAACTTTTATCAGTCCTTACTGGCAACCGGACAGATCCCTTTATTTGAGTTGATAGGGCACCTGTACCGTGAGATGAATCTGTATCGGATCAAAGGGCAGTCGTCTTATCTTTTCTCTTTCTATGACGCTGTTTCCAAATATCTCAACGAAAAGCCTTCCGACCTCACAAACTTTCTGGCTTATTGGGAAAATGAATTAAAAATAAAAACCATTCCCACAGGAAGTAGTTTATCCGGGATACAAGCTATGACCATTCATAAATCCAAAGGGTTACAATTCGATACGGTAATTATTCCTTACTGCGACTGGTCTATCAATCCTAAAACAAGTACAACAATATGGTGTCCATCGAAAGAGGGACTCTATTCATTGGCTTTACTCCCTGTTTCTTATTCCTCCAAAATGAAAGAAACTATCTTTACGGGCGAATACCGGGAAGAAACAGAACAAACCTGGATGGATAACTTAAACATCCTTTACGTAGGATTCACACGTGCAGAACGTAATCTCATTTTATTATCGCGGTACAAGAAAAACCTGGAAAAAACCGGAAAGATCTCTACTACCGGAGATTTATTACAATCTGTTATACCTGCTTTAGAAGGAAGCTGGGATGGAGAGAACAAGGTATTTTCCATGGGAGTGCCGGAAAGCCGGGAAAAAGAAAAAGATAACCTTTCCGATAATCCTTTTAAACAAATACCTGAGTCGATACAAACAGAATTTATTTCTTCTGCATTCCACCCGGACAAACCGCTGTTCAAACAATCCAATAAATCCCGGGAATTCATACAGGGAGAAGCAATAAGCCAGGATCAGTATATTTCTTATGGAAATATTATGCACAGTTTGTTTGAGCGAATTACCCATATCGACGACTTAGAGAAAATAATTGACTCTTTTATTACCGATGGGCTCCTTACTCCGGAAGAAAAAGACCTTTATAAGGAAAAAATACAAACTGCCATTGATGAATCTGAAACAAAACATTGGTTTGACGGTACTTATAAAAGTTATTCGGAATATTCACTGATCATTGAAGACAACGGAGAGGTCGTCAGTAAACGTCCCGACCGTGTGTTATTTTCAGAAAAGGAAACCATCGTTATTGATTACAAATTCGGAAAGCCTCATTCCAGTCATCAGAAACAAATCAAAGAATACATGAGTATTCTGCAATCGATGAATTATCCGGATATAAAAGGTTATTTATGGTATGTGGAAGAAAGAAAAAAACAGTTCTTTAGCCTTCAATAGCAAAGTAAAAACAATAACCTTTATTTTTTGCCGTTTATTACTTAAGCATTACGTATGAAGAAAATTGTATCCATATTATTCCTGTTCGGGACTGTATTAACTCTTTCTGCACAAACTCAGAAAGTAAAGAATCAGCCTTATGCAGACCAGAAATTATTACATTTTGGGATTTCAGTAGGACTGAACTTCCAGGATGTCATACTCAATAATTCGGGACTGACCACCGAAACAGGAGAAACATGGTTTGCCACTATTCCTAATTATTCTCCGGGCTTTAGCGTAGGTCTTCTGGGTGATCTTTACCTGAACCCGTATATGAACTTACGTTTCAATCCTATCCTTCATTTTGGAGATAAGAGTTTTGAATTCGTAGAACAGGAAAGCGATGAAAGATACATAACATCCATCCGTTCGAATTATCTTTATATTCCATTGGATGTAAAATTTCGTTCCATGAGGTTGAACAACTATCGCCCGTATGTTACTTTAGGGGTTTATGCGGGGTTGGATTTGGGACGGCAATCGGATATGGCCGTTTATATGAAATCTATGGATTATGGGATCACCATCGGGATAGGATGTGATATTTATCTTCCGATCATCAAAGTTGCCCCTGAGATACGTTTCAGTTTCGGTTTAGGAGATATTATTGTTCACGACAGGACTGACTTAACAGATTTGAGCCTTCTCAAATATTCGAATGCAATTTCTTCGGGAAAAACACGAATGATTTCTTTCGTATTTAATTTTGAATAAATAAATGAACGTAGAACAAAACTGCGTAAACAGCCAGAAGCAGGCTGTCGAAACGGTCTAAAAAGCCGCCATGACCCGGGATGGTATTTCCTGAATCTTTTACTTCCAGGGTCCGCTTCATTAAGGATTCAACCAGATCGCCCCATGTTCCGAAGATCACTACTACTGCAGATAATCCCATCCAATGATAATAAGGTATTTCCGGTACGAAATAAGAAAAAATGAACGATGAAGCTATCGTAAAAACCAAACCGCCAAAAAATCCTTCCCAGGACTTTTTAGGAGAAATTCGTTCAAACAACCGATGTCTGCCAAACAGTACTCCTACCAGATAAGCACCCGTATCGTTTATCCAAATAAAGATAAATAATGCCAGTACCATTACCGGATAATAGAGAATAACCCCGGTCGGAGTTACTGGAAAAGCAATAAGATTCAGCATTGCTATCGGCAAAGCAATATAACACTGGCCTAAAAAGATGTAAGACATATGTGTTATCGGATCTTGTTGTTTCTCATACAATTCCGATATGAATACGATTACAATATAAAGTAAATAGGGGAAGAAGATATAATGCGAGAAAATACCGGCAGCATATAAATAAGCAGAAACAAACAACAATAACCCGCCAAAACAATTATACCAGGGGTTTATCCTTGCTCTTTTCTGAGCATTTACCAAGCCATAAAATTCCCACAAACAAAGAACCACTACGATAGAAAACAAGACTAAAAAAGTATAGGAATTGGCTATGATACCGGATGTTATCAGTCCTACATAGACAATTCCCGTTAGTGTTCTTAGTATGAAATTTTTTTTCATTCAGATACAGGCGTTTCATTATCCGTGCCGTTCTCTTTCAGCTCTTCTTCTTTTTCAGGATTATCCAATAATTCTTTTGCTGCCTCATCGGGGTTATTCAGCTGTTGTTGTTCTAAGATTTCCTGAGAACGGGACAGCCATTTTCGTTTCCCAAATATTTTTTCCAAATCATCTGCAAATATCACTTCTTTTTCCAGCAATACTTCTGTAAGGGCACGATGATTATCCGAATATTCAGTAAGAATGCTTTTAGCGCGATCGTATTGTTCGTTGATGATCCGTTTTACTTCCTCATCGATCAACAAAGCAGTTTCGTCGCTGTAAGGTTTGGAGAAACCCCAATCCTGTCCTGAAGAATCGTAATAATTAATATTTGGAAGACGCTCACTCATACCATAATAAACCACCATAGCATAAGCCTGCTTAGTCACTCTTTCTAAATCATTGGCAGCGCCTGTCGATATTTTCCCTAACATCAATTCTTCTGCAGCACGGCCGCCTAAGGTAGCACACATTTCATCCTGTAACTGTTCGTATGTAGTAATTTGTCTTTCTTCAGGCATATACCAGGCAGCTCCTAAAGCTTTACCTCTGGGAACGATAGTTACTTTTACCAAAGGATTTGCATATTCCAGCATCCAGCTTAAAGTTGCATGCCCCGCTTCATGAAGAGCAATGGTACGACGCTCTTCGACGGTTGTAACTTTCGATTTCTTTTCCAGACCTCCAATGATACGGTCTACCGCATTCATGAAATCCTCTCTCTGGACAAATTCTTTTCCGTTACGGGCAGCAATAAGAGCCGCTTCGTTACATACATTCGCAATATCTGCTCCTGAAAAACCCGGTGTTTGCCTGGCCAGGAATTCGGTATCTACCGATTCATCTATTTTGATATTTCTCAAATGCACTTTGAAAATTTCCTTACGGTCATTCAATTCGGGCAGATCAACATTGATCTGCCTGTCGAAACGACCGGCACGTAATAAAGCTTTATCCAGGATATCAGCTCGGTTGGTTGCAGCTAGGATAATAACTCCGCTGTTTGAACCGAACCCGTCCATCTCTGTCAGCAATTGATTCAATGTATTTTCACGTTCGTCGTTCGACCCCATATTCGGATTACGTCCACGGGCACGTCCGACAGCATCGATTTCATCTATAAAAACGATACATGGGGCTTTCTCTTTTGCCTGACGAAATAAGTCTCTTACCCGTGATGCACCGACACCGACAAACATTTCCACGAAATCGGAACCCGAAAGGGAGAAAAACGGTACTTCGGCTTCCCCTGCCACAGCTTTAGCCAACAAGGTTTTACCTGTTCCCGGAGGGCCTACCAGAAGCGCTCCTTTAGGAATTTTAGCTCCCAGATTGGTATACTTTGCCGGATCTTTCAGAAAATCCACAATCTCTTCGACTTCTTGCTTTGCCTCCGACAAACCGGCTACATCTTTAAAAGTTATTTTTTTGGCATCGGGAGAAGATTTATCATAAATCTGCGCCTTAGTCTTTCCTACATTGAAAACTCCTCCGCTTCCGCCTCCTCCGGACATTCTTCTCATGATAAATACCCAAAGGAAAACCAACAAAAAGATTGGCAAAAGATTCAAAAGTATCGTCCACAACAGATTATGACCATCTTCGTACTTTACTTTTGCATCGATGTTATATTCCGCAACGGCTTTGTCATAAAAATCGGAGAAACGATCCGGTGATGGAATAATTACCGAAACGGTAGGTTCCGGTTTACTCATAAAAGGATTATTAAGAGTTCCGACAGAATCTACACCCAGAATAGATGTGACAAATTGCGGTTTTATTTTTGCAACTATCTTATAGTCATTGAGGTTGACGTTTAACTCACTGAAAGAATTATCTCTGACAAGTTTCTGAAATTCAGTCCAGTCGATTTCCTTCGTAGTTGTATTATTGTTCCGGTTTGTAAAGAATATAGCTCCTAACATGATAAATATCAGGATATACATCCAATTCATTCCGAATTTCATTGGATTTTTACCCCCTTGTTCAGGTTTTTTACCTTTATTGGGGTTTGTATTTTTTTGCTCACTCATAAAATATCGGGAATTTCTTCAATGTCGGCATCCGCCCACAAATTCTCTAAGTTATAATACTCTCTGATTTCCGGAATAAAAATGTGTAGCATAACTGTTCCGTAATCCATTGCAACCCACTGAGCTTCTTTCATACCTACAGCGCCTAAAGGTCTTTCGTGTAAATTTTCATGAACCTTATCCCACACCGAGTCTGACAGTGCAGAAACTTGTGTAGGGGTATTTCCTTGTGCTATAATAAAATATTTACATATAGCACCCTCCAGTTTGGTTAAATTAAGGGTTGTGATTTTTTTTCCTTTTTTATCTTGTAATGCTTCTATTATTGTGTTTACTAAAACTTTAGTTTCGTCCATTTAATCATTTATAACTGTTAATAAATCAATTCGATCTATAAGTT
>JAJBTS010000022.1 GCA_020860885.1 Bacteroidales bacterium | reverse complement strand
GTTTATGAAGAATTAGATAAGAAAGGAATAGACCCCGGGTATATTAATTTTACTCAAATGGAAGGGATTTTTGAAAACGGAATAACTAACATTGTTACATCGCATACGCAAACAAATAAACTTATTGCTTCCGGAAAATTAATGAACGAAGGAATGATTCAGGCGGAATTGTATTTTCCTGTGGATTCAACGTATGATAATACACGCATAAAAGGTACATTGGGTACCATGAGTATGATTAGCCTAAATAATATTATAGAACCCATGGCGCCCGTGAGAATTAATAGCGGATTTATACAGGGAATGGAGTATGATATACAGGGAGGAAAAGAAAAAGCGATCATTGATATGTGCCTGCGGTATAACAATCTTTCTGTGCAAATTATGTTGCCGATGGGTGAGAAATACCGGTCGAATAAAGGAATTTTGTCTTTTCTTGTTAACGGATTGATCGAAAATAACAATCCGGCTGCGGAAGGAGAACTCCGTTGCGTACATACGGAGCATATTCGTGACCCTTATCATTCCTCTTTTAATTATTTATGGAAAATTTATTTTGCCGGATTGGTTGAAACATTGGGATTTACGAAAGAACGGCAAAGGAATGTGAAATGGCTGCAGGAAATAAGTAATTAAAATTTCTTATTTTTGTATTTAATTAAATCGAGGTAGTGACTGATAATATTGAAATACGGACGGTTCAGGTAACACGATACATTACTCCTTTAAGGGAAGGAGGATCTTTACCGGCATTAGCGGAAGCCGATGATGGTTTTAAGTATGTTGTTAAATTCAGGGGTGCCGGGCATGGCACGAAAGCTTTGATCTCTGAACTGATCGGAGGATTGGTAGCCAATGTCCTCGGTTTTCGTATTCCGGAACTTGTTTTTGTATATCTGGATGAGGCTTTCGGCCAAACCGAAGGAGATGAAGAAATTCAGGATCTTTTGCAGTCGAGCCGAGGTTTGAATCTGGGGCTTCATTTTCTTTCCGGAGCCTTTACTTTCGATCCGGTATCTTTTCCGGTCGATGAAACCTTAGCCTCCAAAATAGTCTGGATGGATGCTTTTCTGACTAATGTGGACCGTACGGTAAAGAATACGAATATGTTGATTTGGAATAAAGAGCTTTGGCTTATAGATCATGGATCCACCTTGTATTTTCATCAC
Organism: Bacteroidales bacterium; assembly: GCA_020860885.1. Lineage (GTDB taxonomy): Bacteria > Bacteroidota > Bacteroidia > Bacteroidales > Azobacteroidaceae > Azobacteroides. The sequence goes on along the minus strand of JAJBTS010000022.1, from coordinate 10,637 downwards.
AGATGGGAAAGTTGGGAAAGCCAGGCATTGAACCCCTTTTCTTTGATAAAAGATCATGTATTATTACCTTATGCCGGAAAATTGAAGGAAGCTGATAAAGAATTCAGATATTTACTTCATCCGGATAAACTGCGTGAAATAGTACAGCAGATTCCCGATGATTGGTTGAACTGGGAGGATGGTACGAAAGAACCACAGGAGTTGAGAAATATTTATCTGGAATTTCTACACCGGAGAATCACTCATTCAGAAATATTTGTAAAAGAAGCGGAAGATGCAAGGAAAGCACTTATATGAATATGCAACCATTAGAATTGTTCCCGTAATAGAGCGGGAAGAGTTTCTCAATATAGGTATCATCCTGTTTTCCAAGAAAGCCAGATTCATTGAAATGATTTATGAATGGAACGAGGAAAAGATATTTAATTTCTCTAAAAACATTGACATGGATATTCTGAAGTCTACTCAGGATTCTTAGCATATGCTAGCTAAAGGAAATAAGGATTGTGGGATAATAGCGGAAATGGATATACCTGAACGATTTCGTTGGCTGACAGCCGTAAGAAGCGCCTGCCTTCAGACGTCGAGGCCACATTCCGGTTTTTCCGATGATCTGAAAAAAACTGCAGTAAAATTGTTTGAAGAGTTGGTCTTGTAATGCAATTATATTTTACTAATAATTCCTGTTAAGAAATAAACATTAAATTTAATCAAAAAATCTTTGCATCCCTAATAAATAGTTTTTACTTTTGCCCCGAAATAAGAAATCATGCCATGAAAAAAGCCGAAAATCGGTCTTTGGGGGCGTTTTAAATAACAAAATAATACTCTCATGAGTAACTCCGCTTTATTTCTGGTCGTTCTGATAACGGCAATCGTTATGGTGGTGGCAGCTTTATTAATTGCCTGGCTGCTGGCACCCCGGTCTACAAATCCTATTAAAGGAGAGCCCTATGAATGTGGGATTCCAACTCGTGGAACTTCCTGGACACAATTTAAAGTAGGTTATTATCTTTTTGCTATTTTGTATCTGGTATTCGATGTGGAAACAGTATTGCTGTTCCCCTGGGCTACAATTATGATTGATCTTGGAATTCAGGGCCTTATATGTATGGCATTCTTTTTTGTCGTACTTACCCTGGGGTTGGTTTATGCTTGGAAGAAAGGAGCTTTAGAATGGAAGTAAAAGATATTTATATCCGCAACATGAAACACGAGGATTTCAAAGAAAATGAATACCTCGAAGAATATGTTAAAGAACTCAGGGCAAATGGCGTTAATATTGCCGTAGCCAAAGTGAATGATTTAATAAACTGGGGCCGCTCCAATTCGGTATGGCCTTTAACTTTTGCCACCAGTTGCTGCGGTATTGAATTTATGTGTCTGGGTGCTGCCCGTTACGATTTTGCCCGCTTTGGCTGGGAAGTCACCCGTAACAGTCCTCGTCAGGCAGATGTAATTTTTTGTTGCGGTACGATCGTATATAAGATGGCTCCCGTATTAAAACGTTTGTACGAACAGATGGCTGAGCCTAAATATGTAATGGCTTTCGGTAGCTGTGCCATTGGTGGCGGACCCTTCAAAAATTCTTACCATACGGTAATGGGAATAGATAAAGTGATTCCTGTAGATGTTTATATTCCGGGATGTCCTCCACGCCCGGATGCTATGATATACGGTATGATGCAATTGGCACGCAAAATAAAAATGCAGGATTTCTTTAAATTACCGGAACAACCTGCCATGAAAGAATACTTAGAAGCTGAAAAAGATTTAGAAAAATTAGGCAATGAAAATTATTGATGAATTACTGGCGCAGCTCCCGTTTGCTACGGTAGAGCAAACAGGTAAAGAATATATAGTTTCTGTTCCCGCCGAAAATCTTTACGAAACAGCTTCCTTTTTGAAAAACAATCCTCGTCACCCGTTTGATTTCCTTATGGATATTATTGGTATGGATTACGGGGATAGCTTAGGAGTTACCTATATTCTTTCTTCTACTCAGTTTCCCGGTTATATATTGGTCTTGAAAACGGAACTTGCTGATCGTGAAAACCCTGAAGTCGATTCTATATCCGAACTATGGGAATCGGCCCCTTTCTACGAAAGGGAAGTACACGGCTTTTTCGGTATTGTATTCCTGAACAACCCCGATATGAGACGTTTATTTTTACGTCAGGATTGGGTAGGGTATCCTCTGAGAAAAGATTACGATGCAGATCCCAATATAAATCCCATTCCTTTATCTGACGAAGATTTGGATCAGATGGAAGATCTTCCTTGTATTGAGGTTAATCAGGGAAATAAATTCGAAGATCATCATAAGATGTTTGAGGCGGAAGAATATGTGGTGAACTTTGGGCCTCAGCATCCCGCAACGCACGGCGTGTTGCATTTACGCGTTTCTCTGGATGGAGAAACGATCAAAAAAGTAGATCCCAATTTTGGGTATATCCACCGGGGCGTTGAGAAAATGTGCGAAGCATATACTTATCCGCAAATTCTTCATTTAACAGAAAGACTCGACTATCTTTCCGGAAGTATTAACCGCCACGCTGTTTGTCTGGCAGTAGAAAAAGGAATAGGACTGGAAGTGCCGGAAAGAGCTCATTACATACGTACGATCATTGATGAATTGACTCGTATAGCTTCTCACTTACTGGGTTGGGGATCCATGACAATGGATATGGGTTCCATTACTGCTTTCGTATATGGAATGAGGGATCGTGAAAAAATTATGGATATCTTCGAAGAAACCTGTGGCGGCCGTTTAATGACTAACTACAGTGTTATCGGCGGAGTTATGAACGATATTCATCCTAATTTCCAGAGAAAAGTAAAAGAATTCATTCCTTATATGTGTAAGATGCTGAAAGAACATCATATGTTGTTTACTGGAAATCCGATTGCACGCGGACGTATGGAAGGCGTAGGTTATCTGAGCAAAGAACAGGCTATTTCCATTGGAGCGACAGGACCTACCGGCCGCGCTTCCGGGTGGAGTAATGATGTTCGTAAAATAGCTCCTTATGCAGCGTATACACATGCCGATTTTCAGGAAATACTCCGTTCGGACGGCTTAACTTTTGACCGTTATATGATTCGTCTGGACGAGATCGAAGAGTCTTTGAAAATATTGGAACAGTTGATCGATAATATACCTGGTGGAGCGTATGCGGCTAAAACAAAAGCAATCATTAAACTTCCCGAAGGTGAATATTTTCAAAGAGTGGAAGCTGCCCGTGGGGAATTTGATGTATATATAAATAGCCGGGGAGATAAATATCCTTATCGTTTGAAATTCCGTTCTCCCAGTTTGACGTTGGTTAATGCTTTAAAGCATATCTCCATAGGAACAAAAGTAGCCGACCTGATCATGTTGGGCGGTTCTCTGGATTATGTAGTACCTTGTATTGACAGATAAACAGTTAACAGATAAACAGTTAACAGTTAACAGTTAACAGTTAACAGTAAGCAGTTAACAATAAACAATAAACAGTAAAGAATGAACATAAGTAGCAGATAAGTGCCGGTTGGTAACTGATAACTGTTGACTGTTCATTGATAATTGAAAAAATTATGTTTCATTTTGATGTAGTAACGAATTGGATAGACGAGTTTCTCCGTACTTATTTAAGTAACGGATGGACTTTATTTATAGAGTTTGTATTGATAGGGATTGTTATTTTAGCAGCCTATGCAGTATTGGCTCTTATCCTTATTTACGTAGAAAGAAAAGTTTGTGCATTCTTTCAATGTCGTATCGGTCCGAACCGGGTCGGCCCCTGGGGGTTGATTCAATCTGTAGCGGATATGATAAAAATTCTTATCAAAGAATTAATAAAGATAGACCGCGCAGATCCTGTTCTTTTCAGGCTTTCCGCTTTCCTGGTTATTATTGCTTCCATATGTACATTTGGAGCTATCCCTTTTGATAGAGGGTTACATGCTGTCGATTTCAATATAGGCGTATTTTATTTACTGGCAGTTTCTTCTTTAGGAGTTGTGGGTATCTTATTGGCAGGATGGTCGTCCAACAATAAATATACGATGATTGGCGCTATGCGTTCGGGTGCGCAGCTTATATCTTATGAGTTATCCTGCGGTTTATCCTTAATGACCATAGTAATGCTTTCGGGAACGATGCAGTTATCGGTTATTGTAGAGCAACAAACGTATGCCTGGAATATTTTCAGGGGAGGAATACCGGCTTTGATCGCTTTTATCGTTTACCTCATTGCAGGGCATGCGGAAACAAATCGCGGACCTTTTGACTTACCGGAAGCCGAGTCTGAACTAACAGCCGGATATCATACGGAATATTCGGGTATTCAGTTTGGTTTCTTCTATCTGGCAGAATATCTGAATATGTTTATTATTGCAGCTATTGCCTCAACCCTGTTTTTAGGAGGATGGATGCCTTTGTATATACCCGGTTGGGAATCATTCAATCAGGTAATGGACTATATACCGCCTGTTTTGTGGTTCTTTGGAAAAACATTCTTCTGTGTATTTTTAACATTATGGGTACGTTGGACAATACCTCGTTTGCGTATCGATCAATTACTGAATCTGGAATGGAAAATATTGATGCCCATCTGTCTGGTGAACATTGTATTGATGGCTCTTTGGATAATTTACGTATAACATTAAGGACATCAGCATATTAAAATTATGAATCATATTAAAAAAGTATTGGAAGGAATTTGGCATTTGATGCAGGGAATGTATATTTCCATGCTGAATTTTATCCGTCCGAAAGTGACAGAACAGTATCCTGAAAACCGGGGGAAAGTTTTCCCTCACCAGAGGATGCGTGGACAGCTGGTGATGCCTCATAATGAAAATAATGAGCATAATTGTACTGCTTGTGGAATTTGTCAGACGAATTGTCCTAATGGAACTATTCAGGTTCTGTCTAAAAAAGAACTCGATGAGGAAACCGGAAAAGAAAAGAAAGTATTGGACAGATACATTTATGATATAGGTAGTTGTATTTTTTGTGCTATTTGTACCATGAGTTGTCCTTTCGATGCTATTACCTGGACAAATGAGTTTGAACATTCTACATTCACAAGGCCTAAGCTGTATGATAAATTGAACAGGGAAGGCTCAAAATTAAAGAAAAAAGGAAAATAAGATATGGATCCATTAATTAATTTAATCCTGTTCGGATGCCTTGGAATAGCGATATTAGCTTTGTCCGTTATGGCGGTAACTGCTAAAAGTTTATTGAGATCAGCTACTTATCTTTTGTTGGTCCTGATCTGTACGGCCGGATTGTATTTATTCCTGAATTATCATTTTCTGGCAGCTGTACAAATTTCGGTATATGCCGGGGGTGTACTTGTCCTGTTTATTTTCACCATATTCCTGACGAGTAATAAAGGAGATTTGCTGGAACGGCATAAGATCCGGAAATATATTATGGGAGGTTTAGCTGCTTTGGGTGGTATTGCTGTTGCTGCTTTTGCGTTATTGAAACATCAATTTGTATACGGAAATAATACCACGATCGAAGGCGATCAGGAGATTAATATGAAAATCATAGGAGAAGCATTAATGGGTACGGAAAAATATCAATACTTATTGCCTTTCGAGGCTTTAAGCTTGTTGTTACTTGCCTGTATCATAGGTGGTATTTTAATAGCTAGAAAACGATAGGAGAAACGATTATGATACAAATGGAATATTATCTTATAATTAGTACGCTGATGTTCTTTATCGGCATCTATGGTTTTATTACCCGTAAAAATATGATTGCTATTCTGATATCGCTCGAATTGGTACTGAATGCGGTTGAAATCAATTTTGCCGTATTTAACCGTTATTTATTTCCCGAACAGATGGAAGGTATGTTCTTTACTTTGTTCGGAATAGCTATTACTGCTGCCGAAACTGCAGTCGCCCTTGCCATTATAATTAATGCTTATCGTTGTATCGGGAATATTGATATTAAGAATCTTAATAAAATGAAAGACTGATGGAATATAGTTTGTTAATCATAGTAACTCCTTTTATCCTTTTTCTTTTATTAGGATTACTGGGTGGGAAAATGAAACCCGGCTTAGCGGGTATTCTGGGTACATTAGGTATGGCTTTCTGTGCCATTTTAGCTTATTCGGTGGCTTTTCAATACTTTTTCCAAATTGGGAAAGTAAATGGAGCATGGAATGAAATTATACCTGTCAATTTTGAATGGTTACGTTTTACTGATAAATTACATATTGATCTGGGAATTCTACTTGATCCCATCTCTGTAATGATGCTGGTAGTTATTACTACCGTATCCTTAATGGTCCATATTTATAGTTTGGGGTATATGAAAGGAGAAACAGGTTTTCAACGTTATTATGCGTTTCTCTCTTTATTTAGCTTTTCCATGTTAGGGCTGGTTGTAGCTACTAATATTTTCCAGATGTATATATTCTGGGAATTAGTAGGGGTGAGTTCCTATTCCCTGATTGGTTTCTATTATACCAAACCATCGGCAGTAGCTGCTTCCAAGAAAGCTTTTATTGTGACCCGTTTTGCTGACCTAGGCTTTTTAGTGGGTATCTTAATCCTTTCTTATTATACCGGGACATTTGACTTTGGCTCATTGACAGCTGGAAATGCTACTCTGGTTACCACCTCTATGGCCGGAGGAACTTTTATGGGATTATCGGTTGCTACATGGGCTATGGCTCTGATTTTTATGGGAGGTGCAGGGAAGTCGGCTATGTTCCCTTTACATATTTGGTTGCCGGATGCTATGGAAGGACCTACGCCTGTTTCCGCATTGATTCATGCTGCAACTATGGTTGTTGCCGGAGTTTATCTGGTGGCGCGTTTGTTTCCCGTCTATTTTTTCGCTGCTCCGGATGTTTTGCAGATGATAGCCTGGATAGGAGCGTTTACTGCATTATTTGCAGCAGTCATAGCAATCACACAGACGGATATTAAGCGGGTACTCGCTTTTTCTACCATATCCCAGATTGCTTATATGATGGCGGCTTTGGGTGTTTCTCAATACGAAGGACATGCCGGACTGGGATATATGGCGTCCATGTTTCACTTGTTTACTCATGCGTTCTTCAAAGCTTTATTGTTTTTAGGAGCCGGTTCTGTTATTCATGCTGTACACAGTAATGAAATGAGCCATATGGGTAATTTAAAGAAATACATGCCGATCACACATATAACCTTTTTAATAGCTTGTCTGGCTATAGCAGGTATATGGCCTTTCTCAGGATTTTTCAGTAAAGATGAGATATTGGCAGCAGCCATGGAGAATAATCCGGCAATCTTTTGGGTGTTGTGGGTGGTTGCAGGATTAACCGCCTTTTATATGTTCCGTTTGTATTTCCGTATTTTCTGGAATGGAAACAGGGAATACAAAGAAGGACATAAACCGCATGAGTCTCCCATGGTGATGGCTGTTCCTTTAATAATTCTAGCTGTATTCTCCGTGTTTACCGGATTTATTCCTTTCTCAGAACTTATAAGCGCAGATGGAATAGGTTTCCATATGCACATCAATATGCTTGTGGCATCTTTAAGTGTGGGTGTCGCTATAGTGGGTATTGTTATAGCAGCGGTTCTTTACATGAAGAACAGCGATAAGCCTGCTCACATCGCTCAGTCGATGGGTGGCTTATACAAAGCTACTCTTAATAAATTTTATATTGATGAAGTCTGGATGTGGTTTACAAAAACGGTTGTATTTAAGTTTATTTGTATGCCTATTGCATGGTTTGATAAACATATTGTAGATGGATCTATGAATGGTATTGCCTGGACAACCCAGAAAATCTCAGCTTCTATAAAAGGATTGCAGTCTGGCCAGATTCAGTTTTATTCCTGGGTATTTATTTTAGGTTCAGTCATTATTGCTGCATTAGTATTATTCTTGTAAAAACGAAAGAATTATGAATATTTTATCTTTGTTTGTTGTCATTCCGGTCTTGATGATCCTTGCCTTGTTTTTGTGCAAGGGCATGAAGCAGATACGAGGTGTTATGATTACCGGAGCATCGCTTTTAATGATACTTTCAGCGGTATTAACCGTAATGTTTCTCAAAGAGAGAGCCGTATCAGACGCTGAAATGTTATTCGTATCCAGCACTACATGGTATGCTCCCCTGAATATTGCCTATACGGTAGGGGTAGACGGAATTTCGGTAGTAATGCTCATATTATCCTCTATCATCGTTTTTACAGGAGTTTTCTCTTCCTGGAATATGAATATGGCTAAAGAATACTTTTTGTGGTATTGTCTTCTATCTGTAGGAGTATTCGGATTCTTTATTTCCATTGATTTATTTACAATGTTTTTGTTTTATGAAGTAGCCTTGATCCCTATGTATTTATTGATCGGACTCTGGGGTACAGGAAGAAAAGAATACTCGGCAATGAAACTGACCTTAATGTTAATGGCAGGATCTGCATTTCTGATGATTGGTATCATTGGTATCTATTATGCCTCAGGACATACCACTATGAACTTGCTAGAAATAGCGAACCTGCATATTCCTATTGAATATCAGCGCTGGTTATTCCCGGCAACATTCTTAGGTTTTGGGGTGCTGGGAGCTCTTTTCCCATTCCATACATGGTCTCCTGACGGTCACGCATCAGCCCCTACTGCTGTGTCTATGTTGCACGCAGGAGTATTAATGAAGTTAGGAGGGTATGGCTGTTTTAGGGTAGCGATGTATTTGATGCCCGAGGCTGCCCATGAATTGGGTTGGATTTTCCTGATATTGACAGGTATTAGTGTTGTCTATGGAGCTTTCAGTGCTGTAGTACAAACCGATTTGAAATATATTAACGCCTATTCTTCAGTAAGCCACTGTGGGCTGGTTCTTTTTGCTTTGCTGATGATGAATCAGACAGCCATGACCGGAGCAGTTATGCAGATGTTATCGCATGGATTGATGACGGCTTTATTCTTTGCTCTCATAGGATTAATCTATGGAAGAACCCATACCCGTGATATCCGGGAAATAGGAGGCTTAATGAAAATCATGCCTTTTGCGTCTGTATGTTATGTGATTGCGGGTTTGGCCTCTTTAGGGCTGCCGGGATTAAGTGGATTCGTAGCAGAAATGACCATATTTGTCGGTTCTTTTCAGCATGCTGATATGTTTCATAGAGTATTGACTATAGCAGCTTGTTGTTCTATCGTAATTACTGCGGTTTATATTTTAAGAACAGTCGGGAAAATATTATACGGACCTGTTCAGGACGATCATCATATCGGATTGCCGGATGCAACCTGGTATGAAAAAGTATCTGCTGTTGTTTTGATTATTTCAATTGCCTTTATAGGGATGTATCCTTTCGGCGTATCAGAAATAATTAGTGAGAGCTTAACTCCAATTATAGCTAAATTAAACTTTTAATAGAAATGGATTTTAGTAATTTTTTATATCTTGGGCAGGAAATCGGATTGGTCATTCTTTTTGTGCTATTATTCCTGTATGATACCTTCAGTTCTGAGAAAGGTAAAAACTATTTTCAGGCTGTTGCAGTGTCGCTATTTGCTGCTTTTACTATATACGGCTTTTTCCCATTGGTCACAGGAGAAGCTTTTGGAGGTATGTATATCAGTTCTCCATTGACAATATTCATGAAAAATATGATGAATGTGGCAACCCTGATTATATTCCTGCAGGCCAACAGATGGTTGTCGTCTCCCGGAACCGTTCATAAAAAAGGTGAATTTTATACCATTACATTGATTACTTTATTGGGTATGTACTTCATGATTTCCGCCGGAAATTTTATGATGTTGTATATTGGAATGGAAACAGCTTCTCTTCCATTGGCATGCTTAGCTGCTTTCAATAAGTACCAGGAAAAATCAGCAGAAGCCGGAGTTAAATATATTTTAATGTCTGCTCTTTCATCAGGAATTATGCTTTTCGGACTTTCATTCTTATACGGTGCATTGGGAAGTTTTTATTTTGATAATATGTACGCAGGAATGTTTAGTTCTCCTATGGTAATTGTAGGTTTTGTTTTCTTTTTCAGTGGTTTGGCCTTCAAACTATCGCTGGTACCTTTTCATTTATGGACTGCCGATGTATATGAAGGAGCTCCTACTTCCATAACTGCTTATTTATCAGTAGTATCAAAAGGAGCAGCAGCTTTTGCTTTGATATTCGTTCTATATAAAGTATTTGGCCCTATAGAAGTAGTGTGGAATCACATTTTATGGTGGCTGGCGGTGATTACGATTACTTTGGGTAACTTATTTGCCATCCGTCAAAAAGATATCAAACGGTTTTTTGCTTTTTCATCCATTTCTCAGGCGGGATATATTTTACTGGGTATTATTGCCGGAACCGCTCAGGGAATGACAGCAATGGTTTTTTACATTCTGGTTTATATATTTTCCAACCTGGCTGCTTTCGGAGTAATTTCTTCCGTAGAACAACAGTCGAAAGGGGATACGAGGATAGCTGCATTTAACGGACTTTATAAGTCGAATCCGTTGCTGGCTTTTGTAATGATGTTAGCTGTATTCTCTTTAGGCGGAATTCCTCCTTTTGCGGGATTCTTCAGTAAGTTCTTTATTTTTATGGCTGCCGCGGAACAAGGACACTATTTGTTGGTATTCATAGCTTTATTAAATACGGTTATATCTTTGT